>CAXRHS010000156.1:0-11795 GCA_964230235.1 Myxococcota bacterium | reverse complement strand
CCGCGGCGGGCATCGCGCCGCGCACCACGGTGGTCGCGCGGACCGGGCGAACGGGCACCACCTGGCCCGCGCCGAGCTGCCCCTTGCGCGGTGGTCTGGCCCGGCCGCCAGAACCCGCAAGGTCGAACGCGCCGGGCCCGCGAGAAGCTGGGGAGCACGCTCGCGGGCCCGGTGCCTTCGGAACGCCGCCCATCGCAAAGTAGTGCGACAACGCGTGTTTTGCGACGCCGGTTTTTTGACGGCCGCGCGGGCGCGACGTAGCGTGCACGCTTGCGCCGCCGTGCGCGCCGCCGGACGCATGTCGCTTTTGCCGCCGCTGGAACGCTTGTTTTCGCCACCCGCGGCGAACACGCACGCGGTGCGCTGCGAGTACAAGTACCAGATCACCGAAGCGGTCGCCGACCCGATCGCCCGCGCCTTGGAGCCGTACTGCGAAATCGACCCGTTCGTGCGCGGCGGCACCGGCCGCTACACCATTACCAGCCTGTACCTCGACACCCCAGGCCGCGACCTGTACTGGGCAACCGAAAACCAGCGTCAGGTCCGTTTCAAGGTGCGCGTGCGCACCTACGGCATCGCCACGGACGGTCCGGTGTTCTTGGAAATCAAGCGCCGCTGGGGCGACGCTCAGGTCAAAAGCCGCGTGCAGGTGCCGGCCGGCCAGTGGCAGTGGGCGACCGAACCGGGTGGGCTGGACAAGTGCCGCGCATGGCAGCTGTCGCCAAAAAAATGGCGGGTTGTCGAGGACTTTGCAGCGCTTGTGGCCGGCTGGAACCTGCAGCCGGCGGTGACGGTGCGCTACGATCGGGTGCCGCTGGTCGGCCGGTTCGATCCGGAACTGCGGGTGACCTTTGATCGCGGCATTCGCGCCTACGCCGAGGGCGACTGGCAGTTGCACGCCGACGACCGCGACTACCAGCCTGTCGACTTTGCGCCGGCGTTCGACGCGCCCGAGCCGCGGCTGGTGCTGGAGGTCAAGTTCGACGTGCGCTTTCCGATCTGGCTGCGCGACCTGACCACCCGCTTTGACCTGCGCCGCGAGGCGTTTGCCAAGTATTGCACGAGCTTGCAGCATGTCGAGGCCGAGCGGCTGCGCCAGCGCACCGATACCCGCGCCGCACGGTGGGAGGCCTGATGGAAGACCTGCTGCGGCTTGCGCTTGCGCCTGACCCCGCGCTGCCTTGGCAAACGGTGGTGTTCAGTCTGCTGATGGCGTTTCTGCTGTCGAGCGTGCTGGCGCAAGTGTATATTTTCACCCACCGCGGGCTGTCGTATTCGCGATCGTTCGTGCAGACGCTGATTTTGGGCGCGGTGATCTCGGCGATGCTGATGACGGCGGTCGGCAACAACCTGGCGCGCGGCATCGGCATCCTGGGCACGCTGGCGATCATCCGTTTTCGCAGCACCGTCAAGGATCCGCGCGACATGGTGTTCGTGTTTGGATCGCTGTCGACCGGCATCGCCATGGGGGTGCGGTCGTATGGCGCGGCGGTGGCGGGCGCGATCATCTTTGCGATGGTGGCGATTGCGCTGCACATCTCGTCGTTTGGCGCGCGCGTGCGCTACGACGGACTGCTGCGGTTCGTGCTGCCCGCCGACCCTGACAACGACTCGCGGCTGCGCCGGCTGCTCGACCGCCACTGCGCTCGCTTCGTGCTGGTCAGCTTGCGCGAGGTTGAACAGGGCAGCAAGGCCGAGCACAACTACCACGTCAAGCTGCGCGACCCCGATCAGCAGTCGACCTTTGTGCAAGAGCTGATGGCGCTGCCCGGCGTGCGCGGGGTGTCGTTCTACCTCAACGACGCGACCGAGGAAGCGTAGCCCGTGGATCAACCGACCGATTCGCCGCCGGTGGCCCGGGTGCGCGCACGCCTGCGCGTGCCGCCGGCCGCGCTTTTCTGGCTGGTGTGGCTGGGGGCGGCGGCAGGCGCCAGCTGGTTCTACTTTGAGTCGCCTGATTTCTCAGCTATTTCGGGTGTGGGCGAGCTGGTGGAGGCCCACGCCAGTGCCCCGGAGTTGCTCAAGGTGGCCCGCATCGAAGCGTCGCTCGGCGAGCGGGTGCGCAAGGGCCAACTGCTGGTCAGCTTCGATACGGCGACGCTACAGCGCGAGCGCGAGGTGGTGTTGGCGCGCATCGCCAAGGCGGAGGGCCAGTTTGCCGCCGGGGCAATGGCGCTGCGCCGCGACGCCGCCAATGACCGCCTGGCCTTTGAAAAAGCCTTCGAGATCGCCGACGCCGGCACGCTCGGCGCACAGGTGCAGGCCGACCTGGACCGCGCGGAGGCCGAGTCGCTGCGCAAGCAGATTGCATGGTGGCAGTCGCGGGTCGACCAGAAGCTGGTGGCCGAACAGCCGCTCATCGAACTGCGCGCCCAGCTGGCCGCCGTCCAAAAGCGCGTCGATGCCCAGGCTGCGGCAGCGGCGCGCTGGAAGGAGCGGCTGCAGCGCGTGCAGGGCCGCTTGGATGAGTTCAGCAAAGTGCTGCCAACCGAGGCCAGCCTGGGCGACCGGCCCGAACTACAGCCGCTCAAAGCAGAAATGGAGATTCTCAAGGCAGAGCTGGCGCAAATCGACGCCCGCACCCTGGCCGCGCAACTGCGCGCGCCCTTTGACGGCGTGGTGCACCGGGTGCTTTTGCAACCGGGTGACGTGGCGGTGGCCGGTCAGGGCGTGCTGGTGCTGCGCAAGCCCGAGGTCGACCGGGTGGTCGGCTACGCGATTGGCGCCGTGGCGCGGCGGCTGCAACTGGGCGGCGCTGTGCGGGTCGAACGCCGCGACGGCACCGGCCAGCGCTTGCACGGCCACGTGATGGGTTTTGGCGGCGTTGCGCCAATTCCGCTGCAGCTGCAGTCGATTCCGCCGCGGGCGCCGCTGGCCGCCGAAGAGATCATCATCGGCCTGGACGACGGCACGGTCTTGCCCGGCGAGCCGGTGGACATCGAATTCGTGCCGGGTGTGTTGCACGGCCCGCCCGGCCGCAAGGCGCTGCCGCAGCGCGCTGGCGCGGAGCCGCCCCAGGTCGCGGGCGCGCCCGGCCCGCCGGGCGGTCACCCGCCGCAGCCGGGCCCAGCCTTGCCCGCGCAGCCGACCGCCACCACCGCCGTCGCGGTGCCGCCGCGCCTGGTGCAAGTGCCCGCCGCGCTGGCGCAGGTGACGAGGTTGGAGTTGTCGGGTCTGCTGTGGCTGCCCGAACGCAAGCGCTTTGTGGTCGTGAGCGATGACACCGGCCTGCAAGGCAAGCAAGAGGGCGCTCCGTGGGTTTTCGGGATGACCGACAGTGGCCAACTCGACGCCGAACCGTGGCCGATCGCTGGGTTGGAGGGCGTCAGCGACCTGGAAGCGGTGACGCGCGGCCCGGACGGCGAGTTGTGGCTGCTGGCGTCGCAGTCGATCAACCGCAAGGGCAAGCGACCAGAAGCGCGGTCGCTGCTGGCGCGCGTCGAGGTCCGGCCCCACGGTCTGGTCGCCCCCGGCCGGGCCCATCTGGCCTATGCGCGGGGGCGGCGCGCCGCCCAGGGCGGGTGGCCGAGCCTGGGGCTGGGCGGCCGCGATTCGTGTTACCGCAAAGGCGGCGATGGCTTTGACCGCGAACTGGACCTGGAGGGCATCGCCATGGACGGCGAGGCGCTGCTGCTCGCGGTCAAGCACCCGCTCGACGACCAGGGCCGCGCGCTCATCTGGCGGCTGGCCGACCCCGGGCGGTTGCTGCAGACCGGCGGCCTGGCGGACAACCAGTTGACGGTGTGGGCGCGGGTCAAGCTGGGCGTCGGGCCGGGCGCAGCGCTGCCGGCGGGCTTCGCGGACCTCTTGCGCCTGGACGACGGCAGGCTGCTGGCGCTGGCGACCGCGCTCGGCGACGCCGACGAGGGCCACCTCGACCGCGGCCTGCACAGTGCGCTGGTCGCCATCACCGATCCGACCGGCAGGGCGCAGGTGCAGATCGTGGAGAACTTCGCCGGGTTGCATGCCGAAGGCGTGGCGTTCGGTCCGTCGGGTTCGCTGCTGACGGTGGTGTTCGACCGCGGCGCGCAGCCACCGATGTGGGCGGCGGTGCCCGCGCCGTAGTCCGCTTGCCATAGGTATGGCACCGCGCAAGACAACAAGCGGCAAAGTCGCCACCCTGGGATCGCTCTGCTACACTGCCGCCGCCGCGGACCCGGCTTCGCGCGCCGCCGAGGGTGGCATGGACAACCAAAGAGGCCGAGCAATGGCCAACCGAACCGGCGTCGCGCTGCTGGCGTGCTGTGCTGTCTGCGTGCTGGCCCAGCCAAATCAGGCGGGGGCCCAGCCAGCGCCGGAGCCGATTCCCGCTGGCACCGCGGCGCCACCCGCGGCGCCCGCCAGCGACAGCGAGGTACTGCGGCCGCCACCGGCAGCGCCGTTGCCCGCAGCGCCGGCCCCGGTGGCCCCCGTTCGACCTGCCGCAGCCCCCGCCGGCCCGCCGGTTCGCGCCGGGGCGCCAGCGCCCACGCGACCCGATCCCGAACAAAGCAACGTGCACGGCATCGGCATCTCGGGCAGCTTCGCCACCGGCACCGGCCTGACCTACCGCCGCTATTTCGGCAACACCAGCGTGCAACTGGCGTGCCTGGCCATCATCACCGATCGCGGCAACGACGCCGTCGCGTTTGTGGGCGGCAGCCTCGTGCGCTACGTCCTGGTGTGGAGCTCGCCCGGCGCCCGTGGGCTTCTGCCCAGCACCTCGGCCTTGCGCGTAGTCGGCGGCGCGCACTACTACCTGCGGCGCTGGCAAGAGAACACGACGGTGGAGCCCACCCAGGGCGTCATCGTGCCGCAAAGCGAGCAGAAGCGGCAGCAGTCGATCAACCTGGGCGCTGGCCTGGGTTTTGAGTTTGGTGGCATCGTCAAGTCGGGGTTTTCGCTGTCGCTCGACCTGGTGTTGACGGCGGCCATCGACAAGGACGGGTTGGACTACATCTTGCCGTTGCCGCAAAGCGCGCTGGTGTACAGCTGGTAGGTGACCGATGCGCAAGCTACTGATTCTTTTGCGCCGGTCCGTGCCGGTGCTGGCGTTGCTGGCGTGCTGCGCGGCCATGCCGGCGCTGGCCCAAAAAGGGCCGATGGTGGGCCACAGCGAAGCGGTGCAGCGCAACGACCATGGCCTGGGCTTCGCGGTGGACTTCAAGGGCGGCCTGCTGGGCTTTGCCTACCGCCACTATTTCGGCAATACGGCGGTGCAGTTGGATGTGCTTCCGCTCTACCAGGACCGCGGCGCCAGCATCGCCATCTATGGTGGCCTGCAAGTGGTCAATTATGCACTGGTATGGCCGGGCGGGCGCTCCGGCGGGCTGCCGACCACGACGGCGCTGCGGCTGACGGGCGGGGCAGGCGTCAACGTCAACCGCGAGCAAGAGACCATTCAAGTCGACGACCCGAACTGCCAAACTGTGGTGTGCCAGAAGATCACCCAAAGCAAATCGCCCGTGACTTGGATGGTCAAGGCCGCCGGCGGCTTCGGCTTCGAGTTTGGCGCGGTGCAGCGGTCCGGGTTTTCGGTGGCCGCCGACCTGATGATGAGCGTGCTGTGGGACGACCAGGGCTTCTATGGCGCGTACCCGCTGCCGTATTTTACGCTGATGTACAGCTGGTAGCCGCGAGCGCTGCTCGCCAGTCAGGTCGGTCGCCTGCGAACCGCTCAAACGACCGCGCTGCCTGGGCTGCCAGCATCCGCACCCCAAAGCCGACCCCAACCGACACGCCGTTGTGGCTGGCCACCTGTTCAAACCAGGTGGCTTGACCGCGCGCGTAGACGCCGTCCACCACGCGGGTGCCGTTCCGCGACCAGACTTGCCAGGGCAGCCAGTTCCAGAGCTCGGGCTGCGAACACGGCCCGCGCCGGCCATGGCCAAAACGCGACAGGTGGAGGACCAGGTCGGCATCGGCCAAAGCGCCGGCCTGACCCCAAGCGACCGGCATCGCACCGGTGGCGCTGGCGACATCCTTTGTTGTCAACAGATTGCGCCCGCACAGTGCCGTCCTTGCGCCTGCTGTGCGGAGCCACGGCAGACACGCCAGCGCCGCGCCGCCGCTGCCGAGCACCAGCGCGCGGACGCCGGCGAGCGGCTGGTCCAGGGCGTCGACCAGCCCCGGTCCGTCGGTATTGCAGGCGCGCAGTTCGCTGCCCTGTCGGTACACCGTGTTGACGGCGGGTTCGGCGGCGCCAGCCCACGCCGCGGCCAACGCCTTGTGCGGAGTGGTGACGTTGACACCCCGCAAACACCCGGCGCGGACCAGCGTCAGCCAGTGCCGCGCCGCCGCCTCGGTCGGGGCGTGCAATAGCGCATAGCTGCCGGCCAGACCGGCCTGCCGCAAGTAGTGGCCGTGCAAGGCCGGCGACAGGCTGTGGGCGATGCCGGCGCCCACCAGACCCAGGCGCGCGGGCGTCATGACTGCGGCGGGCTGGCCAGGACCGTGCGCGCGGAGGCGACGTCGCGGTCGATCTGGGCGCGCAAGGCGTCGATGCCGTCAAAGCGCCGCTCGCCGCGCAAACGGGCGACGACCGCAAACTGCACGTGTTGGCCGTACAGATCGCCTGCAAAATCGAGGCAATGCACTTCCAGCTGCACCTGGCTGTGGCCGAACGTCGGCCGCACGCCGCAGTTGGCGACCGCTGGCAGAGACTGCCCATCTGGCGTCTGCAACCACCCGGCATACACACCGTGGGCCGGCGCGATCTGGTCGCCCAAACGCAAGTTGGCGGTTGGAAAGCCAATGGTGCGCCCGCGTGCGTCGCCGTGGACCACTTCGGCGCGGACGCGCCACGGTCGACCGAGCAGGTCGGCCGCCGCTTCGACCTCGCCCGATTCCAGGTGCCGGCGGATCCGCGACGACGACACCTCGGCGCCCGCCCACACCACCGCCGGACAGGATGCCACCACGGCGCCGCGCTGATCGGCAATCGCCCGCAGCAGGGCGCCGTCACCCAAGCCGCCGTGGCCAAAACGGGTGTCGTGACCGATGACCACACAGCGCGCGCCGATCGCACCAAACAAGGCGTGCTCGGCAAACCACTGCGCTGACCGCGCGGCCAGGTCGGCGTCGAAAGGCAGCACCACCGCGACGTCAATGCCGGTCTCGCGCAACCCGGCGAGGCGGTCCTGCAGCGTGTCGATGGCGCGCGGGGCCCGCTCTGGCCGCAGAAACCGCAGCGGATGCGGGTCAAAAGTCAGTGCCACCGCCCGGCCGCCGCTGCTGCGCGCGCGCTCCACCACCTTGGCCAAAAGAGCACGATGGCCGCGGTGCACGCCGTCGAAGTTACCGAAGGTGCAGCAGTTGGCGCCGCGCAGCGCGGGGTCGGGCAGGTGGTCGAGAACGATCACGGGGCTTGGGCCGACGCGCCCGGACGGCGCGGGGGCGGCAACGTCGCCAAAGCGGGGCGGATTGTCAACCGATCATGGCGCGGTGGGCGTGGCCCCGGCCGGCGGGCCGATGACCAGTTCGACCTGCGCAAACAGCGCGCGCTGGTCGTGGCACGGGGTGCCCTTGGCGGCGCGGGCGCAGGTGTCGCGCAGGGCATCGACGACGCGCACGACTTCTTCCCACGGTGCGTCGGCGTCGGCCCGCACGCTGGCCTTGGTCACGGCCGGCGCGACGGCGCGCGCGCGCTCGGCCCAGACCGACAACGCCTCGGTCACATTGCCAAGGATCTCAGGAGTTGCGGCCGGCTGCGGCGCTGGGCGCTCAAAGAAAAGCGTGACCCCGGTCCTGCGGACTTGCACGGCCACGGCCTGCAGATCGACCGGCACCGGGCCGACACCGCCGGACTCACCCACCGTCTCGGTGGCGGGTCCAGGCGCCGTCACGGCGGCCGGTTCGGGAAACACGCCAGCGAGGTGGCCAGCCAGGGTCGCCGTACCCGCGACCGGCTTGCCACCGGCGCGCGCGACGGCAGCCAACACCTGCGACACAGCAGCGGCGTCGATGCGGCGGTCGGCCAGCACCCATACCGCCTGGCCGGAGACCCCGCGCGCACCGAGCGCGGTCTGCAGCGCCGCAATCGACCCGTCGGCAGCCATGGCTTGGGCCGGCAACTGCAGCCGCTGCTTGCCCGTCGGCGCCCGCAGGCCGTCGGGCTTGCACAGCTCGGCCGGTTCGGCGGTGCACTGGACAGCCAGCACGGCGGCGTCGCCGACAAAGACCTGCCGGCGACCGACCAGGACGACGGGGGCCGAAAACGCGCGGACAGGTTCTGGCCGCGCGGTGCCGGCGTCTGGCGCGGTGGGCGCGGTTGGGGTGGACACCGTCCACGGCAGGTCGGCCGGCTTGGGCGCGGTAGAGCGCGGCAACTCGACCTCAAAGCGGGCATCCAACCACGAGACCGGGTCTTCGCCAAACGGCCGGTTGGGGTCCGCGACGGCGGTCGTCGGGTGTTGCGGGGCACCCACTGGCTGACCCGGACCGCCGCCCGTCGGATCCATGGCGCCTTGCTGGGTGTTGCCGTCGGGCCCTGACTGGGGGCCGTGCCCGCCGCCCTTGCCACAACCGACCGCGACGCCGATCCACGCCGCCACGCCAATCCACGCCGTCAGCCTCAGCCATTTGCGCACGCTCATGTTGTCTCCGTCGGCGGCATTGCAGCGGCCGCACGCCGTGTTTGCGGCCGATCTTGAACCCGAATGGAGGTTTTGGCCAGCGAAACCCGCGCGCGCAGCAGCGCGCACCAATTCCGAAACCCCGACCGCTGGGCGGGTGCGCCGCTGCATCCCGAGTGGGCGGGCTTGCGCGCGATCACCTTGGGTGCCGGCCTCGTCAAATCGACGGATTGCAGCGGCGGGCGATGCGTTCGGCGAGCAACATCGCTTCAGCAAAGCTCGTCGCATCGGCGCGGCCGGTGCCGGCCAGATCGTAGGCCGTGCCGTGGTCGGGCGAGACCCGCGCCACCGGTAGCCCGCAGGTCAGGTTGAAGCCGTCGGAAAAATGCACGGTCTTGAGCGGACCGAGCGCCTGATCGTGGTACATGCACAGCACCGCGTCGGCCCGGCCATGCAGCGCAAAGTAGAACGCCGTGTCGGCCACCACCGGACCGTGGGCGTCGATGCCGTCAGCCTGCAACTGCGCAACCGCCGGGGCGATGATGCGGGCCTCTTCAGCGCCACGCGAGCCGCCCGCGCCGGCGTGGGGGTTGAGGCCACACACGAACAGGCGCGGCCGCGCCACCCCCAGCCAGTCGCGCAGCGCCCCGTTGGCGGCCAGGCCACAGTCCACGATGCCAGCGGTAGTCAACAGGTCTGGCACGGCGCGCAAGGGCACGTGGGTCGTCACCGGCACCACCCGCAACTGCGGCCCGGCGAGCATCATCGCAAACCGCGTCACCCCCAGGCGCGCCGCCAGGTACTCGGTCTGGCCCGGCGGCCGCGGCTGCAGGTGGCCAAAGATCCCCTTGGGCACCGGGCCGGTGACCATGGCGTGCAACAGCCCCGCCGCTGCGGCCGTCGCCAGGGCCTCGATCGCTGCGAACGACTGCCGCAACCCATGCGCAGTCGGCTTGCCGGCCACCGGCGCAGGTGCCGCGATCGGGTCGCCGATGGGCATCCACCGCACGGCGCAGCCGGCAAGGGCCGCTTGCGCCCAGGCCAAAAGCTCGGCCGCGACAAACACCTGCACGTCGCAGCGCTCCGCGATGCCGGTCTGCGACAGGGCCCGCTGGGCGAGTTCTGGCCCCACGCCGGCGGGGTCGCCGAGCGTCAAGCCCAGGATCGGTCGTTCTGGCAGCATCTGTGGCCCGCCGGTCGTCGGACCAGCCGGCCAACAGTAGCACGCGGTCCACCATGGCGCCCGCGGCCTTTGCGTTGTACCCTGCCGCGGTGCCGCCGACCTCGCCGCCGCCGCGTTTGCCGATTCGCTGGTCGCTGTCCACGCGGGTATTCCTGGCGTTCGCGTTGGTGGTCGCTTGTTCCGGCGCGGCCTCGGTCTACGCGGTCGCCGCGGTGTCGGCGCTGCGCCACGAGCTGGGCTTCTTGCGCCGTCAGGCCCTGCCGCTTTTGGACGAACTGCAGCAATCTGCCGATGGACTGCGCGGCTTTGACGAAGCGCTGCAGCGGGCCGCCCCCGAAGACCTCGACTGGGTGGTGCGCCTGCTGCCGAACGCCCGGCCCTACCAGCGCATCGATCGCATCCTGGCGCGGGTGTGGCGGTATGCCGGGCTGGCCCAGCCGTCGGGCCTGGCAAGCCTGGTCTGGCAAGACACACCGGCCTTTGCGACCGTCGAGGCCGATCTGGCACCGGTCCGGCAAAGCGCGGCCGGCCGTCAGCGCATGGTCGCCGATGCGCAACTGCTCGCCTGTGCGGGCGATCTGGCCTCGGCGGCCGACGACGCGGCGGCGTTCGACGTGTTGTCCAGTGGGCTACAACGCGCGATTGCCGACAAGCGGCTGGGCGACGCCGCCCGGCTGGTGGTCGAGCTGCGGCGGATGATCCGCCAGGTGCACGGCGCGTTTGCCAAGGCCAAAGCGGGGCTGGACCGCACCCTGGCGCTGCGGGCCGAGCAGGCGCAGCGGGCCGAGGCCAAGCTGGTGGCGGTGGTGACCACGACGGCGCTGGTGTCGTTTGGGGTGTCGGCGTTGATGCTGGTGGTGTCGCTGCTGGCGCTGCGGCCGCTGGCGGGCCTGACGGCGGTGGTGCGCCAGTTTGCGGCAGGCGACCGGTCGGCGCGCGCCCGCACCCACGGCGCCCACGAGATCGCGCTACTGGCCGACGAGTGGAACCGCATGGCCGAGGCCCTGGACCGCCGCGAAGCACAGCTATTGGCCCAACGCGAAGACCTTGCCCGCGCCGAACGGTTGACGGCGCTTGGCCACATGGCGGCGCGGATGGCCCACGAGGTGCGCAACCCGCTGTCGTCGATCGGCCTGAACGCGGAAATGCTGGGCGAGGAACTGGCCCGACCGGGCGAACTGGACCGCCAGGAGGCGGGCGAGCTGGTGTCGGCAATCGGCGCCGAGGTCGAGCGGTTGCGCGAGCTGACCGCCGGCTATCTGGTGCGGGCCCGGCCGACCGCCGACCGCCAATGGGTGGACCTGGTGGCGTTGGTGCGCGAACTGCTGGAATTTCTCAAGCCAGAGTTGCAGCAGCGCGGCGTCACGGTGGTGTTCGACCCGCTACAAGCCGCTGCCGTGCCCGCCGACCCCGCCGCGCTGCGCCAGGTGCTGTGGAACCTGCTGCGCAACGCCTGGGAAGCGATGGCCCAAGGCGGCACGGTGTGGATTGAGGTCGCGATCGAGCCCGAACCGGGGTCCGCCGCGCGGCGCGCGCGTTTGGTTGTCGAGGACAGCGGGCCCGGGGTGCCGGCCGAACTGGCCGAGCAGATCTTCCAGCCGTTTTTTTCCAACAAGGCGCGCGGCACCGGTATTGGCCTGGCGGTGGTCCGCGAGATTGCGCGCGACCACAAGGGCGCGGTGACGTTGGAGCCGGGAGTGCACGGCAAAGGGGCGCGGTTTGTGCTGGTGGTGCCGGTGGAGGGCGGGTAGGGCTGGTGTTGCTTGCGGTTGCTCGGCCAACGCAATCGGGACACGTTGATCGACAAGCAAGAGGCGCGGCACCGGCCACAGCGCCTGCTTGTTAGGGCCTGTAAAAGAACAAGTCAATCGACACGTGCGCGGAGCGGAGCGGCGAGTCGACTTGCAAAGTCGAGAGCTTGCGACCCACCAAGCAAGCAGTGGGCCAACGTAGAAAATCGAGTAGATTTTTACGGGCCCTTACCCCCCACCAACCACCTGCACCAGCCCCGGCAAGTCCGTCACCACCCGCCGGCCGTCGTCCACCGTGCCGACTGCCCG
>CAXRHS010000155.1:0-6266 GCA_964230235.1 Myxococcota bacterium | reverse complement strand
GACTGTTCAGGTAGCATTGGCATCCGGCACCGCGGGCAGGTGCCTTTTGCAGGCCATGAGACCAACACATCTCGCACTGGCATCGGTTCTGCTGTCTTTGGCATGCCACAAACAGCAACCAACTCCAACGCCAGCGGCGGAGCCAGCGCTAGTGGCCAAACCGGTGGCGCCTCCAAAGGCCAGCGTGGACCGGATCGCGTGGAACCGCCGCGCTGCCGCGCTAAACCTGCCTCTGTTTCGAACACGGGATGACCATCCCGAACGCCTAAGCGACGCCATCACCGTCCTGTTCCGCCCTGCCTTGTACGCGGATGGCACGTTGTGGACCGACGCACGTTTGCGCGACGCCGATCAGCGCATCCTGGCAGACCTTGCGGCACCGGCCACACCAACGGCTGCCAGCGAGGCCGATACGCGGCGGATGGTCGCGCTGGAAAAAGAGCTTGCGCAGAGCCGCCCAACGCTGCTCCTGACGGACCTTGCTCAAGATGCCACCCGAAACGACGGCACTGTTGAGATGGTCCGCCACCTCGTCGCCGCGGCGGGCCACATCGAACGCCTATACGCCCGCCAGGGCGGAACCCTGGACCTTGCGCAGGCAGTGACGGACAGCATTGGCCGGGCTGTGCTGTACCGCAATCAAGGTCCCTGGTGCGAGGCGCCGCAGACCGAGCGCGATCCGGACTGCATCGCCGTACCGGGCGGCAGAAAGAAACTGAGCGGACTCTACCCGACGGACGTACAGGCCGACCCGAATTTCTGCGACGCGCTGGCAGCCCGGCCAGACGGCAAGCAGCTGATGACACCGTTCACCATCGTCCAATACACCCGCGCGGGCGAGTTGTCGGCCGCGCCCTACCACGAAGCGTGGAGCGAAGATATGCAGGCGGTCGCGCAGGAGTTGTCTGCGGCGGCTACTGCAATCACCGATCCGGCAGAGGGGGCGCTGCGAGCCTATTTGACCGCGGCAGCGCAGGCCTTTCGCGACGGAAGTTGGCCGCTCGCTGATGAGGCCTGGGCCAAGATGACGGTCGACAATTCCCGGTGGTACCTCCGCGTGGGGCCCGACGAGACCTATCACGAGCCGTGTAGCCAAAAGGCCGGGTTTCACCTGGTGTTGGCTCGCATTGACCAGGCCAGTCGCAAGTGGCAAGCCCTGCTCGACCCGGTCAAGGCCGCCATGGAGGTGGCGTTGGCGCAACTCGCCGGACCACCTTACGTTGCGCGGCCGGTGTCGTTCCACCTGCCAGATTTTATTGAAATCGTCCTCAACGCCGGCGACTCGCGCAGCCCATTTGGCGCGACCATCGGCCAAAGTCTGCCCAACTGGGGCGCGGTCGCCAACGAGGGCAGAGGACGAACTGTGGCGATGGTCAACGTCGGCACCGATCCCGACAGCCGCGCGACGGTGGCCGGTCAGGTTTCGTCGCTGTTCTGCGTCGACACGTTTGCACTTTTCAGCGGCGACCCCGAGCCGCAGCGCATGAGCACGGTATTGCACGAGGCCGCTCACAACCTCGGACCGGCGCACGAGTATGCTGTAGATGGAAAGAAAGACGGCGAGGTCTTCGGAGGGCCGTTGGCTGCTACCTTGGAGGAGCTCAAAGCGCAGACTGCGGCCATGTACCTCGCCGATTGGTTGGTTGCGCGTGGCAGGCTGACCGATACCGAGCGAACGCGCGCCCACGTTGCAGACGTAGCCTGGGCTTTTGGCCACATTTCCGGTGGCATGCACGACGCCCAGGGAAAGCCAAAACCTTACAGCCAGTTGTCGTCAATTCAGGTCGGTTTCCTGTTGAAGACGGGCGCTATCGCGTGGCGAAAGGACGAGTCGGCGCACAACGGTCGAGACCGCGGGTGCTTTTCCATCGACCCCGCGAAGGTGACGCCGGCCGTGCAAACCCTGATGGCACAAGTCGCCGGCATCAAGGCGCGTGGCGACAAAGCGCAAGCAGAATCGCTGCGTGGCGAATTCGTCGACGCGGCTGGCCCCTGGGCGGACTTGCGGCTGACGATTCGCGAGCGTTGGCTGCGTGCCCCCAGGGCGAGCTACGTCTACGCGATTCGCGGCTTGTGACCGTGACTGCGCACGCCAGCCTTTGGAATCTGCCGCGCTGACGGTCAGCCGGCGCTTCACTCCCTTTTTCCGTCTGCACCAGTTCCGAGCGGCAAATCGGCGAGCAAGTTTGCCGCACCGATTGCGCATCGCTCGGTTGTCACCGGCCGGGATGGAAGTTGCAGTTTTGCTGTAACTTCAACGATCTGAACAAAGCCCCCCTCTGTTCAACTACTGCCTGACGGTCCTGGCGGGCAGAGCCGGAAATCGTAGTCTGCGCAGGCACTTTGCACTCCGGACTTGGCACCGGCTGCTATACCTGCCAGCCTATGCCTTTGCGGGAGCGCGGCCACCTTGCGCGAACCGCTTCGGCCCTGGAGGACCATGCGCTACGACCGACTCAGCACACCGACTTTGCAGGATGGCGCCCTCGTTGCGCTGGCCTGGCTCTGGGTTGCATGCAGCAATGCAACTCCGCCAGCAACCGGTGCGGCTGCGGATACGACGACGGCCACCGCCGACCAAACCGCCAGTGGCGCGGACCAAGGAACTTCGGCCACGGACGCAAACGCCGCCGACGGTCAGGCTAGCGTTGCAGATGGAACCGCCGATGCATCAAGCGACGCCGAGGTCGCCTCTGGCGACGTTGGCGGTGCGCAAGACGCGGAATTGCCGCCTTCAGGCGACAGCGGCGCAGAGGCCAAGGACGCAACCGCCGACGCGGATACTGCAGATGTGCCGCCCGCGCCGCCGATTCCGCTCGCGGAGTTTGCTTCGGCGACCGCCGCCGCAATCTGCAGCGCCAACTTCACGACGTGCTCGCCTGCCGACAAAATGCCGTTCGCCACCCAGGCTGGTTGTGTGGCCGCGACTACCGCGACCAACGCGAGCACTTTCGCCAGCCTGGCAACGCTCGTTGCATCTGCAAAGCTGGTCTATGACGGGGCCGCTGCTGCGGCGTGCCTGGCACTTGCCGTCGAACACTGCGATGAACTCGATTTCGTCGACGGCCCGCCCGTTTGCCAAACAGTTTTCAAGGGCAAGGCCCCGGATGGCGCTGCATGCGGATTCAATGTCGAATGCGCATCCAACTACTGTTTCTTCAAAGAGAACTGCCCGGGTGTATGCAAGAAGCGCGTCCCGCTCGGCAGCACATGCGGTGACGATGACAAATGCGTGGCCGGCGCGCTTTGCTTTGGAGGCGTCTGCGTCGTCGACCAGCTCAAGGACGTCGGCGCAGCATGCGACCCGGTCAAGTGCAAACCTGGACTGTACTGCAACGGAAAGGAAAAGTGCGCGCCGCTCAACGCGTTGGGCGCAAAGTGCGACTTGTTCGGCTCTTGCGTAGCTGGCACCCAGTGCATCGATGCCGGCACGGGCGGCGTCTGCAAGAACATGCCGAAAAAGGGGAGTTGTGCACGCCAGACCCATTCTCGGACGCCTCGACCCAATGTGCCGCCGGCCTCGTGTGCGTCAACGACGGCGGCGACTCTGGGCAATGTGAGCCGCAAGTGCCGATTGGCGGAACGTGCGCAAACTCAACCCAGTGCGGCGGCTGGGACGTCCACTGCATCGGACCGAGCGGCAAAGCCACATGCCAACTGTTGTCGGGCAAGGGTGGACCTTGCCAGCCGGCCAAACTTGATCTCGGCGAGTGGAGCGGTTGCCTCGAACCGTGGACGTGTTCGGGCGGCATCTGCATCGACGTCCCCGGCCTGGGCCAGACCTGCTCGGACGACCTGCTCAAGTCGTGCGCTGATGACTTGATGTGTGATTTACTGACCAACAAGTGCATCGCCATGCCCGGCCTGGGCGAGAAATGCTACGGCGTGTGCAAGGCGGGTCTGGACTGCGACTTGACCAAGACCCCCAACGTCTGCAAGCCGTTGATCTGCAAGTAGGCGCGGCGCAAACGACATATTCGATGCCCGCGCGGTAGCCGCGAAAGGGCCTGTGCGAGAACAAGTCGATCGACACAGGCGCGGAGCGGAGCGGCGAGTCGACTTGCAAAGTCGCGAGCTTGCGACCCACTTGGCAAGCAACGGGCCAACGTGGAAAATCGAGTAGATTTTACACGGGCCCTAACCAGTCCCTGGCAGCAAGCGCTCGGCACCACGACCTGTGGGGCACTCAAGCTTGCTGCCTTCGGCCCTTGAGCAGCCGTTCGCAGTCCATGGAGAATGGGCGGAGCCGTGCGCGAGCTCGCCGCTGGCGTTGGCTGCTCCAGCAAGGCCTCAGGGTATTGGCACAGACCAGGCCGCGCCGGTCGAACCGGCAACCTCGCCTTGAACCTGCCAAGGTCCTGGCACGGTAGCCAGCGCTGACACGTCGACCAGGTGGGCCTTCTGCGCGGCGTCGTACAGGACGGCTGCAAACGACGCTATCTTGCCGCCTGCAACCACGGTCACCTGCAGCGGTGCGCGCAAGCGTGCAGGCATGCCGTGCTTCTGGTCGCGGTCGAGCAGGCGCCAGCCCGTTTTTGGCCAGCCATTCTTGCCATCCTGCTCATAAGCCTGGCCTTGTATATCCACCCGAATCAGCAAAGTCGCGCCCTTGCGCTCGGCCTGCACGGTCGTCAGCGCGGCGGCATGAACAACAAAGGGCGCGCTTTCCCATTGTTGCGTAGGCTTGTTGTGGCCGCTCTCGGGCGGGTAGAGCGCCACATGCCAGCGGTAGGTGCCTGTCGGCCAATCGATTGGCACCTCCCACCGCACGCGCCAGACGTGGCTGCGTTGCGCGACCGTATCGGACTTGGGCGGCGGGTCCGGCTGGTACAGGGTCAGCATCTCGTAGCGGGAGTTGTCATACCCCTGCCCTGGCCGCAGGTTGCGCGCGGGCACGGACTCAAAGCCGGTCGCAGTCTTGCGCTGCAAGGACACGCGCGGAATCGAAAATGCCGGGTCGCCACCCAGAAACGCCAGGTCGACGGCCTGGGTGCGCGAGACGTCGCTCGGCGGCGCTTGCACCCACGCCCCCGGACTGACCGCGGCTTCTTCTACGCGCGGTGGCTTTGGCGCGGGCTTGGTCAAGTACGGCGAAGCCTGCCAGAACGTCGGCAGCGCCTTGTTGTTGAAGATGTTCTTTAGCAATTCCAGCGCATTCTTGGCAAAGAACCGCCCTGCAGCCGGACCCCAGACGCTCATCGTCGATTCGTAGCCGCCGACCAGCCAGTCGTCAGGCGCGGTCAGGTACAAGAAATAGTCTTGCGCGTAGCCGACTACCATCAGGTGGCTCAAGCCTGCCAGACTGCCCTCGACCTGCTGCCGCGCGTACTGCACAAGCGAGTAGGTGGGTTCGCCAGGGATGGTGATGAGCCCGAGGTCGCTCAGCCGCGCCGCGGTCATCACGACCTGATTCAGTTCACCAAACGGCAACTGCTCGCCGAGCGCCGGCAGCAGCGTGGCAAGGTCCAGGCATTGCTTGGGCTTTCCCTTCATCGATTGCCCAGGCGTGTGCCCTGGCGCGGTACATTGCCAGCCCCCCCATTGATAGGGCTTTCCCGCCTCGTCGAGGAACTCGCCCTGAACGTCGCTGTCGGCGTACAAGTGGTCATAGTCGATGTCCAACCGCACGGTGCGGACCGCCAATTGCAACTCGCTCTTGTAATTCAACGCCGGCAATTTGGGCAGAATCAAGCCAGCAGCCAGTTCACCCACGCGCTCCAGACGAGCCGGGCCTGGGTGGCCGAGTTGGTCACCTCCCGGACTCGCATCGCCGCCTGCGGCCTGCAGAAACATCACCGCCATCGGCTTGCCTTTGGCGTCGGCCCAGCCGTCCTCCACTTTGTGCTCGACATAGCCTGGGGCGTCTTCGCAGTGCAGGTCATTTTCGTCGCCCAACACCGTGCCATGGATGGGAAAATTGACGACCAGGGCAAACGGATCCGGCTCCGCTGGCCGGCGCACCGCAAGCAAAGTCAAGCGCGGGTCCTTGCCCCAAGTCGGGTCGTTTGCCCCGCGGCGATCGCGGTACACAAGGCCAGTGGGATCCCAGTTTTCGTGCGCCGCCCAGGCCCACTGTGCCGGACCCAGGTCGGCCAGTGCACGCTGAATCGCAACCGCGAAGTGGTTGGCCAGAAGCTCCGCGACTTCGTAATCAAAGGTGTCGAGGCCGATGATGCCCAACCCAGCGGGAATCGGCCAGAATCGCGCCGTCTCATGGTGGCTGTGGCCCGCGCCTGTGATGATGCGACCGCGCAGGTCCACCCCAG
>CAXRHS010000154.1:0-7304 GCA_964230235.1 Myxococcota bacterium | reverse complement strand
AGCTTGCGGGTCATGTAGCCGGAGTCGGCGGTCGTGAGCGCGGTGTCGGCCAGACCCTTGCGGGCGCCGTGCGTCGAGATGAAGTACTCCAACACGGTGAGACCTTCGCGGAAGCTCGAAAGAATCGGCGTCTCGATGATCTCGCCGCCTTCTTCCAGCGGCTCGCGGTCGATGCCGTCCAGCGTCCCGCAGTCGTGCTCGGTGATGACCGCATCGTTGGCCACGTCGACCAGACGCCGCGTCAAGTAGCCCGAGTTGGCGGTCTTGAGCGCGGTGTCGGCCAGACCCTTGCGGGCGCCGTGGGTCGAGATGAAGTACTGCAGCACCGACAGGCCTTCGCGGAAGTTGGCGGTGATCGGCGTTTCGATGATTTCGCCCGAGGGCTTGGCCATCAAACCGCGCATGCCGGCCAGCTGCCGCATCTGCTGGGTCGAACCGCGCGCGCCGGAATCGGCCATCATGAACACCGGGTTCAAGCTCTTGGTCTCGCGGCCGCGCAGCTTGGGCTTGCCGTCGGTGCCGAGCACCGGCTTGCCTTCTTTGTCGACATCCGGCTCGGTCGCCTGCTGACCGGTCTTGGGATCGATGACCTTGGCCTTGCTGATGCCTTCCATCATCGACTTGGTGATGCGCTCCGAAGCCTCGGACCACTTGTCGACCACCTGGTTGTAGCGCTCGCCGTCGGTAATCACGCCTTCCAAGTACTGATGGGTGATGTTCTTCACATCGTTGAGCGCCTTTTCGATGATGATCTTTTTCTCATCGGGGATGCGCATGTCGTCCAGGCACACCGACACGCCCGCCTTGGTCGAGTTGGCGTAGCCCGCGCTGCGCAGCGCATCGGCCAGGAGCACCGTCTTCTTGCTGCCAAACTTGCGGTACACCTCGTCAATCAGCGCACCGATTTCCTTCTTGCCCAGCTCGCGGTTGAACAGCGCAAACGGCGTGCCCTTTGGCACTGCTTCGCTCAACAGCACCCGACCGGCGGTAGTCGTGAACATGGTGCGGCGCACCGGCACGTCTTGCTCGTCCGGGTCGCGGCCCTCGACGTACTCGTCGATGCGGACCTGGATGCGGGCGTGCAAGTCCAACTCACCGGAGTCGTAGGCCGCGCGCACCTCGACCGGGCTGGCAAAGCGCCGACCCTCGCCCTTGGCGAACGGAATCTCGCGGGTCATGTAGTACAGACCCAACACGATGTCCTGGCTCGGGTTGATGATCGGCTTGCCGTAGGCGGGGCTCAAGATGTTGTTGGTCGACATCATCAGCACGCGCGCTTCGATCTGCGCTTCCAGGCTCAGCGGCACGTGGACCGCCATCTGGTCGCCGTCGAAGTCGGCGTTGAACGCCGTGCACACCAGCGGGTGTAGCTGGATGGCCTTGCCCTCGATGAGCACCGGCTCAAACGCCTGCATACCCAGGCGGTGCAGGGTCGGCGCGCGGTTGAGCAGCACGGGGTGCTCCTTGATGACATCCTCCAGGATGTCCCAAACCACCGCCTGCTCTTTTTCCACCAGCTTCTTGGCGCTTTTGATGGTGGTGACGTAGCCGAGCTCTTCGAGCTTGGCGTACACGAACGGCTGGAACAGCTCCAGCGCCATCTTCTTGGGCAGACCGCACTGGTGCAGGCGCAGGTCGGGACCGACCACGATGACCGAACGGCCCGAGTAGTCGACGCGCTTGCCGAGCAGGTTCTGGCGGAACCGGCCCTGCTTGCCCTTGAGCATGTCGGACAGCGACTTGAGCGGCCGCTTGTTGGGGCCGGTGATCAGCTTGCCGCGGCGACCGTTGTCGAACAGCGCGTCGACCGCCTCTTGCAGCATGCGCTTCTCGTTGCGCACGATGATCTCGGGCGCCGCGAGTTCAAGCAGGCGCTTGAGGCGGTTGTTGCGGTTGATGACGCGGCGGTACAGGTCGTTGAGATCGCTGGTCGCAAACCGACCGCCATCCAACGGTACCAGCGGCCGCAGGTCGGGCGGCAGCACCGGAATCGTGGTCAACACCATCCACTGCGGCTTGTTGCCGCTCGAGCGCAGGGCCTCGACGATCTTGAGGCGCTTGCCGAGCTTCTTGATCTTGGCCTCGCCGCTCAGCACCTTGGTGGCCTGCTCGCCTTTCTCTTCCCAATTCTGCACCTCCGCGCGCAGCCGGCGCGCGAGGTCGTCCAGGGTTTCGGCGCCGACGCCATCGCCCGGCCAGCGCGGCTTCTCGGTCGGAATGCGACCGGGATCCATGTAGTTGAGCAGCTCCAGCACCGCCTCACCGCCCATCTCGAGCTTGAGGTAGTCGTTGGCCGGCGCGCAATCGAGCGCAAGGTCGCCGTGCTCGTCCAGGATCTGGTCGTACTCTTCCTGCGACAAGATGCGGCCGGCGGTGATGGGGCCGATCTCGGGCAGCCACGCCTTGGCCAGGTGTGACTTCTCGATCACCATGCCGTTCTGCACATCGTAGTAGTCTTCTTCGTTGACCAGCGAACCGCGCTCGATGTCTTTGGTATAGCGGCCAACGAGCTTGCTGACCTCGGCACCGTCGGCACTCTGGTCCAGTTCGCTCATCAGCTCAGCGCGGCGCTCGCGCGGCACGTAGTACACGTTGCGGGCCGGCTTGACGGCCGTGAACTTGAGCGCACCCAAGCACACGTACTTGGCGCAATACAGCACGTGCTCCAGGTCCTTGAGGGTCATGCCGAGCAGGTTGCCGATACGCGACGGCAGGCTCTTGAGAAACCAGATGTGCGCCACCGGGGTCGCCAGGTTGATGTGAGCCAGGCGCTCGCGGCGCACCTTGCTCTGGATGACCTCGACGCCGCACTTCTCGCACACCACGCCGCGGTGCTTCATGCGCTTGTACTTGCCGCAATTGCACTCGTAGTCCTTGACCGGTCCAAAGATCTTGGCGCAGAACAAGCCGTCGCGCTCGGGCTTGAAGGTGCGGTAGTTGATGGTCTCTGGC
The DNA here is from genome assembly GCA_964230235.1 of Myxococcota bacterium. GTDB lineage: Bacteria > Myxococcota_A > UBA9042 > UBA9042 > UBA9042 > SXRM01. The sequence goes on along the minus strand of CAXRHS010000154.1, from coordinate 4,352 downwards.
TTCTTGACCTCGCCGAAGCTCCATTCCTGGGCGATGCGCCGCGGGCTGGCGAGGCAGATCTTGACCGCCTTGATGTTCAAGGGGTTCTTGGGCATTTCGAAGAAGTGCAGCATCTCGCGCATGGGTGACCTTCCTGTGCCGGGTGCCGCGAACGCTGTCGTCGGGCCGGCGATGTGTCGATGTGGCGGGTTCGGGTACGGACGCTGGCGTTACGGGATCGCCGCGCCCTCCTTGTCCAGCAACTCCATGTCCAGGCCCAGGGCCTTGAGTTCTTTGACCAGCACGTTGAACGACTCCGGCAGACCCGGCTCCAGGCGGCCCTCGCCGCGGACAATGCTCTCGTACATGCGGGTGCGGCCGATGACGTCGTCGCTCTTGACGGTCAGGAATTCCTGCAGCGCGAACGCCGCGCCGTAGGCCTGCATCGCCCAGACTTCCATCTCGCCGAGCCGCTGACCGCCGAACTGCGCCTTGCCGCCGAGCGGCTGCTGGGTAACCAGCGAATACGGCCCGATCGAGCGCGCGTGGATCTTGTCGTCGACCAGGTGGTGCAGCGTGAGCACGTACATCACGCCGACCGTGACTTTCTGGTCGAACTGCTCGCCGCTACGGCCATCGAACAGCTCGGTCTGAAAGCCGCCGTTGATGCCAGCGCGGGTCAGCAAGTCGCGGATGTTGTCCTCGGTCGCGCCGTCGAACACCGGCGACGCGATGCGGATGCCCTCCTGGTTGTCCTCGACAAAGCGCAGCAAGTCGCCGTCGTCCAACTGGTCGATGGTGTCGCTGATGCCCTGGTCCTGGAACACCGCTTTGATTCCGGCGCGCACCTCGCGGGTGTTCTTGCCGCTCTCGACGTCGTCGCGCAGCTTGAGACCGAGCAGGCGCGCGGCCCAGCCCAGGTGGGTCTCCAGGATCTGGCCGACGTTCATGCGGCTCGGCACGCCGAGCGGGTTGAGCACCACGTCGACCGGCCGACCGTCCGGCAAAAACGGCATGTCTTCTTCGGCCAGGATGCGGCTGACCACACCCTTGTTGCCGTGGCGACCGGCCATCTTGTCGCCGACCTGGAGCTTGCGCTTGATGGCCACGTAGACCTTGACCATCTTGATGACGCCGGGCGGCAGTTCGTCGCCGCGCACGAAGCGCTTGATCTTCTCTTCGAAGTAGAAGCGCGTCTCGTTGGCCGCCGTCTCCAGGTGCTGCAGCTGGGCATTGAGCTGCGCCTGCACGTCCTTGTCGGCCACGCGCAGATCAGCCCACGCCGCCGGCAGCTTGAAACGGTCGCCGTCGTCGTACAGGTTGTCGGGCAGCAACCCGAGCGAGGCCTCGTTGAGCTCAATGCCCTTGTTGAGCACCACGTCGCCCTGGTCATTGGCGACTTTGTTGGCGGTCTTGTTGCCAAACAGGATGCGGCGCGCCTTCTCAAAGGTCGCCGAGGCCATGATCTGGACCTCGTCGGCCATATCCTTGAGCAGGTTGGACTTCTCGTCCTCCTCGATCTCCAAGGTGCGCTCGTCCTTGGTCTCACTTTTGCGGGTGAACACCTTGGCATTGATGACGGTGCCGACCACGCCGGGCGGCACCTTGAGCGAGGTGTCGCGGACGTCGCCGGCCTTCTCGCCAAAGATGGCGCGCAGCAGCTTCTCTTCCGGGCTCAGCTGGGTCTCGCCTTTGGGCGTGATCTTGCCGACCAGGATGTCGCCAGTCTTGACCTCGGCGCCGCTGCGGATGATGCCCGAAACGTCGATGTCCTTGAGCGCCTCTTCCGAGACGTTGGGGATGTCGCGGGTGATGTCCTCTTTGCCGAGCTTGGTGTCGCGGGCGATGCACTCGAACTCCTCGATGTGGATCGAGGTGAACAGGTCTTCCTTGATGACCTTTTCGCTAATCAGGATCGAGTCCTCGTAGTTGTAGCCGCCCCACGGCATGAACGCCACCACCACGTTGCGGCCGAGCGCGAGTTCGCCGCGGTCGGTGGCCGGCCCGTCGGCAATGACGTCGCCCTGTTTGACATGGTCGCCGCGGCGCACGATCGCCCGCTGGTTGACACAGGTGCTCTGGTTGCTGCGGGTGTACTTGACCAGCTTGTAGATGTCGGTGTTGGCGCCGGGGTCGTTGCCATCGACATCGCGCTTGACCACGATGCGGTTGCTGTCGACGCGCTCGACCGTGCCCGAGTGGCGCGCGACCACGGTCACGCCCGAGTCGGCAGCGACCGTGCGCTCCAGGTTGGTGCCGACGAGCGGCGCGGTGGTGCGCAGCAGCGGCACGGCCTGGCGCTGCATGGTCGAGCCCATCAGCGCGCGGTTGGCGTCGTCGTTCTCCAAGAACGGGATGAGCGAGGCGGCGACCGACACCAACTGGTTGGGACTGACGTCCATCAGTTCGACGTCTTCGGCGGTGACCTGCTTGAATTCACCGGACTTGCGCACGTCGATGAGGTCCCCTTCCAGGCGACCGGAGGCGTCCAGGCGGGCATTGGCCTGGCAAATCACCCGATCCTCTTCCTCCAACGCCGAATAGTACTCGTAGCTGTCCTGCGGCTTGCCGTCGAGCACTTCGCGGTACGGCGTCTCGATAAAGCCGTACTCGTTGACGCGCGCATAGGTCGACAGCGACGCGATGAGGCCGATGTTCGGACCTTCCGGGGTCTCGATCGGGCAGATGCGGCCGTAGTGGGTCGGGTGCACGTCGCGCACTTCAAAGCCGGCGCGGTCGCGGGTCAGACCGCCCGGACCCAGCGCCGACAGGCGCCGCTTGTGGGTAACCTCGGACAGCGGGTTGGTCTGGTCCATGAACTGCGACAGCTGCGAGCTGCCGAAGTACTCGCGGACCACCGCGCTCATCGGCTTGGCGTTGATGAGCTCGTGCGGCATCGAGGTCTCGATGTCCTGCGCGATGCTCATCTTCTCCTTGATCGCCCGCTCCATGCGCACCAGGCCGACGCGGCACTGGTTCTCCATCAGCTCGCCCACCGCGCGCACGCGGCGGTTGCCCAGGTGATCGATGTCGTCGATGCTAAAGCCGATCCGCTGGTTCTTGAGCGCCAGCAGGTAGCCGATGGTGCGCAAGATGTCGGCGCGCGTCAGCGTGTAGCACGGCGCAACCGGGGCGAAGCCCAGCCGCTCGCGCAGTTGCTCGTTGCCGTCGACCTTGACCTGGACCTGGCGGTTGCCGGTCACCGGGGTGACGAGCACGGTGCGCTGCTTGGACATCGCCGCAGTCAACAAGCCGGTAGAGAAGCGCAACTCGCTGCGCCAACCTGTGGGCAAGTCCAGGCGCTGGCGCAGAATCTCGTGGGCATCCACCGCAAGTTCGCCGGCCTTGGCGCGCGGACGCACCACGACTTCGGCCGGGGCGACAAATTCCACCACCACCGGGGCCGTGTCGCCCCACGCGGTGTTCAGTGCCGCCGCCAGTTCTTGCGGCGAAGCCTGCGCGACCGCGCCGAACGACTTCGGGTCGATCTTCCAGCTGACCTTGCTCTCCTTGCCGTCGTCGCCGCGGACCTGGAAGCCCAACGTCCAGTCGGCCTGCTTGACCGCCTCCGGCCGCGACAGGTCCGACACCGAAAACACGCCGGCCAGGTGGTCGGCGAACTGCTGCGGGGTGACCCGCTTGATGTCCGGGAAGGTCTTGGTGTCGACCTTGACCGCAAAGGTCTTGACCTTGGCGCCCAGGTTGTACAGGCCGAACTCCAACTTCCAGTTCTTGTACTCGCCGGTCGGGCTCGACAGGTCAAAGCTGCGGTCGCGCCGCATCGACACCGTCTCCAGGCGCACCAGCCCCTGCTTCTTGAGCGCCTGCAGCGCCTCGCGCTGGGCAAACTTGTACTCGACCTTCATGCGGCCGACGTCGCTCAGGTCGTAGCGCTGCTCGTTGAAGAACAGGCCATTGAAATAGTTGCGAGCCTGGTTTTGCGACGGCGGATCGCCGGGCCGCAGGTGGTGATAGATGTCTTCGATCGCCTGCTCGGGCGTCGCCGGCCGCTTGCGCTTGACCAGGTCTTCCAGGTCGCGGGCGATGGTGTCCGACAGGTACGGGCCCGAGTTGAACCGATCGATGAACAGGATGCTGAACGACGTCGCGTTGTGGGCGACCAGCGTCTCGATGTCGTCGTTGCTCAGCTTGGCGTTGGCTTCGAACACCACCTCGCCGGTGGCCTCGTCGATGATGTCGTGGGCCACCACCTTGCCGTCCAGGCCCTCTTCGTCCATCGGCAGTTCGGTCACGCCGGCGTCCAACAGGCGCTTTATGACCTTGGGCATGAACTTCTTGTTCTTGGCCAACAGCACTTCGCCGGTCTTGGGGTGGACGATGTCCACGGCGCTGCGCTGACCTTCGAGCAGGTC
>CAXRHS010000153.1:0-4186 GCA_964230235.1 Myxococcota bacterium | reverse complement strand
AGGGTCAGCCACACTGTGCGACGTGCGCCTACAAGCCCTGGTGTGGCGTTTGCCCGGTCCACAACTATTGCGAGCAGGGCAGCCTGCACGGGCGGATGGTCGACTCGACCTGGTGCCAGAAGTACATGGGCCTGTTTGATTTTCTCATGCAGCGGTTGGTGGTGGCCGACGATTTCGAGCGGTCGGTGCTGCAGCGATGGGCGACTCCACGCCGGCAGGACCACTTTGTGCAGGAGGGCAGCGCCTTGTAGCCGGTTCAGTTGTTGCGTTGTCGCCCGGCCGCACCACCGTTACACTCGCCGGCCGGAGGCGACCCGTCGCAATGCTGCAACCGCTCTGCAAACCTCGTTGGACTGCCATGCCGCGCTTGCGCGCGATCGCGAGCCTCTGCATCGCCGCGATCTCGAGCGCCTGCGCCGATGACCCGCCGCCCGCGCCGCCGCCTGCAGAGGCGGTCGATGGCCCGGCGCTGGCGACAGCGCTTGGCGGTCGCGGCGGTTGGGTGACCGCGCAAGTTCACACCAAGCTGCTCACCACCCACTTGCTGGCCGAGGCCACCACGGTCGATCCAACGGCAACGCCGAGCACGATCGCGGACGGGATTGCCGCCCAGGCGCTCAAGGTCAAGCCAGGCTGCGGCGGCGTCAGCGTCAAGCACGTGCCCGGCACCCCGGCGGTCGAAATCGCGCTGCCTGCCAATGCTTGCAAGATCGGCGGCCACACTGCCGCAGGGTTTGTCGATGTCGCGGTGGCGGTCAAAGACGGCGTTGCATCTGTCACCGTCAAGCTGAGCGCCGTCAAGGTTCGCAGCCACACGATCGCAGGGACGCTGAGCCTTGCCGTCGGCGCGGACAAGACGCTGACGACAACCTGGAGCGACTTCAAGGTCGACGGCAACACCTGGAATTGGACGGGCACGCCCGCACTGGACAGTACGGGTGTTGGCGTGACGTTGCAGGGCAGTGGCACGGTCGTCACCGGCGACGGCAAGACCATTGCCGTCGCACTGCAAGGCGTTCACCGCAACTTCGCCGCTTGTTACGCCAAGGCTGGCACCTTGACCGAAACCTATGCCGTTCCCTTGACCCAACCGAAGGACAAGATCGGCACGCAGGTAGATGCCACGGTAACTGCGAATTTTGACGAGGATACCCCGCGCGACGGCACCGCGCAGGTCACAGTCGCCGCCGCCAAGATCGCCGCCACCGTGCACAAAGATGTCGTCCTGCCCAAATACGGCGACTGCCCCGACGGCACCGCGCCATGACCGACGGCGACCACGTCCAGAGCGGGCGATTGGCCCGCATGGCCAAGATCGCCAAGGTGGGCGCCCGCACCGCCGCGGACATGCTGGCTGCCCGTGCCCGCCAGAAGCTGGGTAGCGACGATGCCGCGCTAGCGGAGTCCCTCAAGCCCACCGCCGAGCGCCTGGTCGAAGTGCTGGGCGAGATGAAGGGCGTCGCCACCAAAGTGGGCCAGTTCGTCAGCCTGGTGGATCAGGAGAATTTCCCCGAAGAAGCGCGCAAGGCGCTGCATCGGTTGCTCAACCAGGCACCGCAGCGCATGGACTGGGAGCAAGTGAGCGCCGTCGTGCGCGGCGAACTCGGCGGCGGTCCAGATGAGGTGTTTGCCGCGTTTGAGCGCGAGCCCCTGGCTTCGGCTTCGATGGGACAGGTCCATGCGGCGACTACCCGCGATGGGCACGATGTCGTCGTCAAACTGCAATACCCCGGCGTCGACAAGGCGATCGAGTCGGACCTGCGCAATGCGGGCGCGATTGCGCGTACGCTGTCGATCGCGGGCGGCGTGCTGGAAAGTCGCCACTACTACGAGGAACTTGCGGCAGTCCTGCGGCGCGAGCTGGATGACCAGCAAGAAATCGACCAGGCCGAGGTCTACCGCGACGCGCTTCGGCCCTGGCCCGACCTGGTGGTGCCGGAATTTCGGCGAGATCTGTCGACCCAGCGCATGTTGACGATGGAGCGGTTTCGCGGCCCGACCATGCTGGCCGCCGCCCAGGACGAGGCCACGCCGCCGCAAGTGCGCTTTCGCCTTGGCGCTCAACTGGTTGCCGCGACCTGGGGGCCGTTCTTGCGGCAGGGCGTCATCCACGCCGATCCCCACCCGGGCAACTACATCGCGTTGCCAGATGGCCGGTTGGGTGTGCTCGACTTTGGGGCGACCAAGACGCTGACGGTGCCGTTCGCGCACGCCTATTGGCGGTTGCTCGACGCGGCTTTTCGCCGGCAGGTCCCCGACGTGTACGCGGCCCTGGTCTCGGCCGGATTCGACATGCAGTTGGACAAGGCGGCAGCGGATGTGTGGCTGTTGCCCTTGACGGCGACGGTGGAGCGACCGTTCCAGACCGAATTCTACGACTGGGGCCAGTGCCGCATTTCGGCCGACGTTCAGGCTCTTACCCGCAAGCATCCGCTTATCGTGCTCAAAGTGCGCGCACCCGAAGAAAGCCTGATGTTCTATCGCAGCGCTGCGGGCGCCGCCGGCGACTTGCGGTTGCTGCGGTCGGCAGGCAACTTTCGCAAGACACTGATGGAAACGGCGCGCACGGCATGGGACCATCGCTCGGCCGCCATGGCGCAGGGGTTGACGCTGCCGGTAGAGGACTGGAACTGACATGCGCATCGATGGGACTCGATTGGCTTTGGTCAATGTTGCGGCCCTTGCGGTGGCGGTTGGTGCCTGCGACAAGTTGCCAACGACGCTGCCGTGGTCGCCGGCCGGCGAGGCTGACGCCGCAGTCGTCGAAGAGGACGCGGTCGGGGTCCATCGGCTCAAGGTGTTGCGCGACGGCGCTGTCACGCTTTCGATCAAGTTAGGCGAGCTTTCGAGAAAGGTTCGCGGCGAACAGCCGCGCGTGGATGATTTCTTGGAAGGTGCACCGGTTGTGTACGAAGGGGTGCACCTGGCCGCGCTGCTGGATACCCTGATCGGCCCAGACTGGGTGCGCGGCGACCACATCCGCTTGCGATCACAGGCCGGCGACGCGACCGATGTTACGCCGGCGCGCCTGCTTGCGCGCAAGTCGTGGCTGGTGTGGAAGCGCATGGACCGCCCCGACTTTGTCGTGCTCCACCACGGGCGGGCTGTGCCGGCTGGTCCGCTCTATCTGGTGTGGGAAACGGGCATTGAAAGCGGTTTGCAGGCGCAGTCGCGCGACCCAGATCCGTGGGTGCACGGTATCGTCTCGGTCGACGTGGTGACAAGGCCGGCTCCGGCCGCGACTTCGATTGCGCTACCCGCAGATGCAACGGCGGGTGCGCAAGCCGGATTTGCCCACTACCGCAAGTATTGTGCGCACTGCCATACGCTTGCTGGCGTCGGCGCCAATGCGGGCCCTGAATTGCTGCGCCCTGTGCCGGTCACGGAGGTCTGGCGGCCCGGCTACCTTGAGCGCTACTTGGACGACCCGACCACCATCCGGTTGCGCGCCACTTCGCCCAAGCTGCCAGCCGACGTGCAAAACCGTCCAGAAGTAATCGGCGACGTTGTCGCATTCTTGCACGCAGTGGCGCGTGCAGCGCCGGTGATGCAGCCTCCGGCAACGGCGACGCCCACGCGCTGAAGCCCGCTAAGGCCCGTGTAAAATCGGTTTGATTTTCCACGCTGGCCAGTTGCTTGCCAAGTAGGTCGCAAGCTCGCGACTTTGCAGGTCGACCCGCCGCACCGCTCCGCGTTTGTGTCGATCGATTTGTTTTTACACGGGTCCTTACTCCGTCGTCGGCGCTTGCCGACGCGCACCGCCGAAGCGTCCCGCTCCGATGCGCAGGCCGGCAGTGCGTGCCACCGAGACCTTGCGAAGCGCGGAAAACGCCTCCTCATCCGGCGCGTCGGCGTAAGCCCGCGGCGCGGCGCCCTCTGGCAGCGCGGCTTGCGCCAGATCCCACCGCTCGAAGAGCCAGGGCGGCATCCAAGAAACGAAATCCATGTCGGCACCGGCAAGCGGGGGCCGGAAAAGCCGACGTGCCAGCGACTCCACCGGCAGCACCTGCGCGAAGTGGTGTTCAGCCTGCGCGAGCGCCCGTGCCCGCTCCGGGTCCAGGCCGCGGCGATCTTGCAAAGTGACCAGAACAGGTCGCAATCGCGCGCGAATTGCGAGATCGCGTAGCCTCTCCGCCCAAGCAATGTGCGCTGCGGCTTGCCGCTCGACTTCGGGCGGGGCCTTGCC
>CAXRHS010000152.1:0-2433 GCA_964230235.1 Myxococcota bacterium | reverse complement strand
CTATCAGTCGGGGGTGCCGTCTCCCGATCGGCGCACGGTGGTCGACCACGCCCACGATGGCCTGGCGGTGCTCGACGCGCTGCAGTGGTCAGGTCAGCCGGTCGTTCTGGGCGGCTGGAGCCTGGGCGTGCAGATCGCGCTCGAGACGTATCGGTTGCGCCTGCGCGACGTCGCGGCGCTCGTCTTGTTGTGTGGTACCTTTGAACGGCCGCTGCAGTCCGCGTTGCCGATTCCGGGTGCGCAGGCCGTGCTGCCCAGGGTCGTGCGCGGCATTTCGCAGTCGGGCCAGTGGCTCAACCGCGGGGCGAGCGCGGTCATGCGCCATCCGCTCGCGGCCAAAGCGGCGCAGACGCTCAAGATCGTCGACGGTGGCGACCCTGGCTACGTGGCGACAGTGATGGCGGCGTTTGGCGAACTTGACCTGACCATGGTCGCGGACATCGTTCGGTGCGCGGCCGACCACTCGGCGGCCGACCTGCTGGCCGACATCGACATTCCCACGTTGGTGGTGGCAGGCGACCGCGATGTGCTGACGCCGCTAGACCGGGCCGCGCAGATGCACGCGCAGATCCGGCACAGCAAAATGAAGGTGTTTGCAGGCGGCACGCACTATACGGTCATGGAGCACGCGCCAGCCGTGATCGCGGACGTCGCGCAATTCCTGCGCCGCCATTTGCTTGGCGGCCACGCCCGTCACGCGCCCTCCGGCGATTGTGACTGACGGGCGCACTGCGCCAAAAACGCCAACGCCCGCGAACCCTTTGAGGTCTTGCGGGCGCTTGCAGAGAATCGGGTCGGGCAGCGGGTGCGCGCGATAGGATTTGAACCTATGACTCCCACCGTGTGAAGGTGATACTCTACCGCTGAGTTACGCGCGCATGGATGGATTTTTCTTGCGGTCGGCGCACAGCCGTCCGGCGGGGCGCGCATTGTGCAAAAGCGCGGTCGGGGTGTCAATGGGGCGGGCCGAGCAATTCGGGCGGTCGTAAGTACTCAAGGCAGGCGCTTGTCCTCGCGGGGTGGGCCTGAATCTGTGCCTGACGCTGTGCCTGACGCTGTGCCTGCCTATGCCTGCCTGTGCCTGTCGCCGAAGGCGCTGACCCTGCGACTGTCGGTGACCAGTGTCAACGTGGTACCCAGCGACCTGCTCCCGAAGCAAGGCTGGCCGCGAGCTGCCCCTGACCACGCAAGCTCACGCTCTGCCTGCCACACAGGGACAGCCGCCGCCGGGTCCAGCCTTGCACAAGCGGCCGTTGTTGCAGCGGGCAGGGTCAGGCTCAGGGCCAGGATCAGGGACAGGCGGCTTCTTGCGATGGCCCCGCCCACCGGGACCATGGCACGATCCGCGTCGGCTGTGTGCGATGGTCTTGACCGGCATGATGGCAGTCTTGCCGCGCGGCTTTGACCGCCCCAGTCGACCACCCGTAGACTAGTTCAGCGGCACTTGCCGCCCGAGGTTGCCGATGTCCGTCGGCTCCGCAGTTTCGACCCGCGAGTCCGCCGCTGCGCCGTCAACCGCTGTTGTGCTGCGACCGCCGCGGACGCCAGGCCTCATTCGTCATCCCAAACGCGACCTGCTGCGTGCGCAAATCGACTGGTCGGCCTGGTACCTGAGCGAGGAGCAAGACATGGGCCAGTCCTGGCTGCACGACCTCATCAGCCGGATGCTGGCGCACCTTGTGGAGCGCTATCTCAAGGAGCACCACGGCGGCCGGGGCGCGGTCGGCGCCAACGTATTTGTGCAGTGGGTACAGGGTCACCCGCAAGTGCAAGTTTCTCCAAATGTTTTGGTGGTAGACCGTCTGGCGGAGCCGATGCCCAAAGTTCTGCAGCTCTGGATGCAGGACCATCTTGCTCCGCGCTTTGCGGTCGAGGTCGCCTCGGATGATTGGCAGAAGGACTACCGCGATAACCCGCCCAAGTACGTGCAGTTAGGCTGCACGGAGTTGGTCATCTACGACCCAGAGCACGACCTGCACGCGCGCACCCGCGAGCGAGTCGCACTGCAGGTATTTCATCGGACCAGCGATGGCTTGTTTGTGCGGACCTACGCGGGAAGCGGGCCTGCGCGCAGCGAAGAACTTGACGGCTGGCTCGTCGTCGCTGGCGACGGCTCGCGCTTGCTGCGCATTGCACGCGATGCCGATGGCCGTGACCTGGTGTTGACCGCAGAGGAGGCGCTCGCCGCGGCCGAGGCTGAAATCGCGCAACTTCGCGCCGAGTTGAGCCAGCGCACGCCGAAATAGCGTTGGTCGCAGCGCAACAGCGATAAGCACACATGGCGGGATCGAGGACCGGGCTCAGGCACGTCCAATGCGTGCGATCCAAACCAGTGGCCCACTCATGGGGTAGCCGTTTTTCGGCCTGAGCCCTAGGGGCCTGTAAAAGAACAAGTCAATCGACACGTGCGCGGAGCGGAGCGGCGAGTCGACT
>CAXRHS010000151.1:0-5834 GCA_964230235.1 Myxococcota bacterium | reverse complement strand
TGTCGGTGTTGCGGCGGCCCGAGTTGCCGCTCGGCGTCGCCTTTCCCGACATCAACACGGTGCTCGACTTCCGCACCGACTACTCGCTGCAGCCTGGCGACCGCTTCGTGACCATGAAGACCTGGATCATCCTGCGGCCGGAGCCCAAGCTGGTCAACCAGGGGTATTTTGGCGCGGCGTGCAACGACAACAGCGAATGCGGCACCGGGCTTTTGCGCTGCACCGGCGCAGAAGCGGCCAAGAAGGGCACTTGTACCTGTCTGTCGCTCAAAGATCAGGGGTGTGGCACGCAAAACTGTGGCGCAACGACCGATTTTGTCGACGATTTTGGCTGCCCCAAGTGCGGCTGCAGCCAGGTGTTGCCGATGGTCAACGCGCAGGGCGGCGCCAGCGTGTTCCAGGCGAGTCTGGGCGACTCCAACTTCATCGCCGACCCCAAGTTCAAGGCCGGTGTCGGCGGCGGCGACTTCGTGTTCTTTGGCAACCAGGCCGACATCTTCGTGCCGGGTCACGGCTTTGACGAAGAAAAGCCGGTCTGGGATGCGCTGTTCAACGGTCGCGACACCTTTGGCAATCCGCTGGTGTTCGATTTCGCCGCCGCGGCAGGCGACGAGGTCAGCTACGGCTACTACACCAAGAAGGCACCGGGCGATCCAGCCGAGAGCAAGGTGCTGGTGCCCGTGTTCACGTCCGCCGCGACCGCGTTTGTGACCGCCACCCGCACCTGCCTGCGCGCCGAGAGCGACGACCAGACCTGCGACAACGGCCGCGTGTTCGAATACACGCGCTACCTGGCGGTCGGCGACGGCGACATCGCCTCGGTTGCTGACATCGTGTTTGCGCACCGCGGCACCGCAACCGGCACCCTCAAGGGCTACGTGCGCTGGGGGCAGACCGGCCAGCCGGCCAAGAACGGTAGCGTGATGGTCTTGCGCAACCCGGACCCGACCAAGACCTGGGCGACCCTGGACGCGGTCGTCACCGCCAACAAAGCCATCGACGAGTCGCCTGGCGTGCTGAACGCCATCGACGCGGACACCGGCGCGGATTTGCGCGAAGACGGCGCGTTTGAAGCGAATCTGCCCGCGGGCGACTACTTGCTGGTGGCGCTCGACCAGCACAAGGTGGTGCACAGCGCCCCGATTGCCGTCCGAATCGACGCCGGCAAGACGGTGGTAGTGGTGCCCGACCTGCCTTCACCGGGTCGGGTGCGGGTGCGGGTGCAAGACGGCAATGGCGGTGCAGTGCCCAGCAAGTTGACCGTCGTCAAGTTGGACGCGGCTGGCGCGCCGCTTTTCCGCGATGGCGGACGGTTGCCGTTTTTTGGCCAGGGGCGGCTGGGTATCGGTGTGCAACACCTTGGCTTTGCGATGGATGGTCAGTTCGACGTTCCCCTGGCGGCCGGCAGCTACCAGGTGGTTGCGTCGCACGGTACTGAGTGGTCGACCTGGCGCAAGACGCTGACGGTGACCGAGGGCCAGGGGCAGGACCACACGGCCGCCATCCGACCCGAACTCGACACCACTGGTTGGATGTCGGGCGATTTTCACCTGCATGCCGAGCCGAGCTTTGATTCCGGCATGCCGCTCAGCCGCCGTGTGGAGACGGTCGCGGCGGAAGGCGTGGACTATGTAGCCTCGACCGACCACGACGTGCTGTCGAATTACGCCCCATGGATCAAGCAGTTTGGCCTCGACAAGTGGCTGCGCGCGGTGGTGGGCAGCGAGATCAGCACGCTCGAGATCGGCCACTACATCGGGTTCCCGTTGCAATACAAACAGCTGGATATTCCGTCGCATGGCTCGGTGGCGTGGTACTGTCAGCCGTCGGACCAGGTTCTCGCTGACATTTGGAAGCGCACTGGTTTCGAAGACGGTCTGGGCGGCAAGGCCTCGACCATCATCGCGCATCCCCGCGACGGCTTCCTGGGCTGGCTCGATCAGGCCGGCGCCAATGCGTACAGCCACACCCGTTCGCTGTCGCTGTTGGAGCAAAAGAACCCCACGCTGCGCACGGTGGGCTGCGACCACGACGCCATGGAAGTCTTCAACGGCAAACGCTTTGACTCGATCCACACCGCGACCGTCCGCGAAGTGCAAGAGTTTTCGCGCTGCCTGGCGCGCATCGACCGCGCGGGCGTCGGCAGCGACGGCAAAGTCGACGCCGCCAAGATGCGCGCCGAACTCAAACTGGCATGCCCGGAGTACGCCGACCGCGGCTTGGAGAACGTGGTCAAGCGCGACGGGATCGAGACTTGCCCCGGTGATGAAGACGCCGCCACCTGCAAGATGCGCTACCGCATGGCGTTGGCGCACATCAGCACCGCCGACATCAACACCCGCACCAAGGAAGAGCAGGACGCCTGGATGGACGAACCGGCCGGCAACGTCGCCAACGAGGCGCAGCCTGAGGCGGTGTCCGACAAGAAGCTAAGCGCGATCAAGGCGATGTGTGACTACAAGCCGGCGCTGCTCGACAAGCCGTTTGCCGAGGCCGTGCCACCCGATACCTGGGTGCGGCCGTGCGGCCGGCGCGATGGCGTGTTCAGCGACTACCTGCGCTTCTTGGAGCATGGGCTTTTGCGCGGCATCGTCGGCGGCAGCGACAGCCACGGGTACAAGCAAGAGCCAGGCGCGCCGCGCACCTATTTCAAGGCAGCCACCGATGATCCCCATGGCCTGGATCTGCGCGCCGCGTCGGAAGCCATCCGCGCTGGCAAGGCGGTTCCGAGCTATGGTCCGATGATCGACGTCACCATTGGTGGCAAGGGTCCAGGTGAGACCGTCGCGCTCAAGGCCGGTGCACCGCTGCCGGTCCAGGTGCGGGTGCAGACCGCGTCGTGGTACGGGGTCGACCGCGTCGAGGTCTACATCAACGGCCGGGTCGCAGCTGCTGAAGCCATCAAGCCCGACGCGGCTCGCATCATCGATTTGGACAAGACGTTTGCGCTGACCGTACCAGACCGCGATTCGCATGTGGTGGTGGTGGCGATCGGCACCGACAATGCGCACCTGATGCGGCCGGTGTACCTCGATGTGCCGTTCGGCGAGCTGCAGCTGGCGCGCGTGGCCTCGATTGCCTTCAGTTCGCTGCTGGGCTCCGATCCGGGTCTGGCGGGTCTGGCTGCCGCGGCGATTCCGCCGCCCGCGCGGATCCCCGATTTCTTTCCCGCTTTGCCGATGGCGATTGCCAGCGCGATCTACGTCGACACCGACGGCAACGGCAAGTACGACGCGCCGCTGCCGATGCCGGCATTCTGCTCGCCCAAGTGTGACAGCAAGACTGGCGAAATTCTCGAAAGCGCCTGGGATGCCGGCGGCAAGAAGCGAACCTGCAAGCAGTTGCAGTCGAACTACGAGTGCTTGCAGCCCGAGGGTCGCTGCGGACTGCCGGTTGCCGGCGTGTGCTCGATCTTCAACGAACAGCAGAAGTCGAGCCTGCGCGGCGCCCTCGGCGACCACCGCGTGCGGCCGTAGGGCACGTGAAAAATCGATTCGATTTTTCACGGTGGCCCGCTGCTTGCTCAGTGGGTCGCAAGCTCGCGACTTTGCAAGTCGACTCGCCGCTCCGCTCCGCGCTTGTGTCGATCGACTGGTTTCTACTTGGGTCCCGAGGGCACGTGAAAAATCTACTCGATATTCCACGCTTGCCCGCTGCTTGCCAAGTGGGTCGCAAGGGCGCGACTTTGCCAGGCGACCCGCCGCTCCGCTCCGCACTTGTGTCGATTGACTTGTTCTTTGACAGGCGCCTAGAGGCGAAACACCATGGCTGAACCGGATCTGCCAAACGGTGCCGAACCTGCGGCTGCGGCCGGGACTGCGCCTGAGCCTGCGGTCGCGGCGCAAGGGGTGCCGGCCGCGCCGGAGCCAACCCCGCCCGCGCCGTCGAACGACCTGGCAGAGGTGCTTGCTGGACCGGATCTGCCGACCGAAGAGGTCCTTGAGCGCGCCGAGGCCAAACCGCCGCGCTACCGGCTGGTGCGCGGGGCCATCTACACCACCTACATGATCCTGGTCGCGTGGTTTTGCATTGCAGTGACCGTCGCCGTTTGGCGCGCGGTGTGGGGCGCCGACGGCCACAAGCTGCAAGCCCAGGACGCCCAGACGGGCGCCAACCTCAAACACTGTAAGGAGTAATCGTTCATGGCCACGGGTACCGTCAAGTTGCCGCAAAGTGAGCTGCAGGCCGCGCTGGCTGCGCGGTCCAAGCACATCCTCATCACGGGGGCTTCGCGCGGCATCGGCGAGGCGACGGCGCGCCTGCTGGGCGAAGAGAAGAACCACAAACTGACCCTGGCCGCGCGCTCGTACACGCGCTGCCTCGGCATCTGCATGGATATTGGCACCGAGCGCGCCCACACCGTGCGCTTGGACCTGCAAGACGAGCAGTCGATCGACGAAGCCGTGGTCTCGGCGGAGTCCCGCAACGGACCCGTCGACGTGCTGATCCTCAACGCCGGCATCAACGCGCCGACGCCGTTTGACGACTTGAGCCCGCAGGGCAGGGCGACCTTTCGCGCGGTGCTGACCACCAACCTGGTCAACAGTTACTTCTTGGCGCAGTTGGCCGCGGCGCACATGCCACAGAACGGCCGGATTCTGTTTGTCGGCAGCGTGCTCGGCCGCATGGGTGTGCCCGGCAGCAGCGCCTACGTCGCCAGCAAGCACGCCGTCATGGGCCTGGTGCGCAGCCTCGCGCACGAACTGGCGCCGCGCGGCATCCGCGTCAATGCGGTCAATCCCGGTTGGGTCGACACCCAGATGGCCCACGATGCGATGCAGCGCATGGCCGAGCACCGCGGTGTACCGCTGCAGCAGGTGCAGAGCCAGATGCTCGCGGCGCAGCCGATTCGCCGGATGGCCAAGCCGCAAGAAGTCGCGCAATACCTCAAGTTCCTCATCGGCCCGGGCGGCGACTGCATTACCGGGCAGGGCATCGACATCTCCTGCGGGTCGGTGATGATTTGACCGCTACCTGCCGCGAAAAACGCCATCGCCCGCCCCTGGGAAACCTGGGACGGGCGATGGACGTGAGTCCTTCGGTCCAGAGCGGTACTAGTTGGGCTGACTGACCGCGATCTTGCGCGGCTGTGCTTCGGCCTTCTTCGGCAGCTCAAGGCGCAGCACGCCATCCTTGGCGCTGGCCGTGATCTTTTCGGCGTCCACGTTGTTGGGCAACGTGAAGCTGCGGCTGAATCGCCCGTAGCTGCGCTCGATGCGGTGCCAGCCGGCCTTGGCGTCGGTGGCCTCGGCCTTGCGCTCGCCCTTGACCACCAGGGTCTGGTTCTCGACGTGGATGTCGACTTCCTCCGGGCGCACCTCGGGCAGGTCGAACTTGAGCACGTAGCGGTCGGTGGTCTCGCAGATGTCTACCGCGGGCGCAAAGGTCGCCGCAGCGCGGCCGCTGTGGCTGGGGACGGTCGCCTGGTCAAAAAGCTTGTTGATTTCCGCATGCAGCGTGTCGACATCGCTCCACGGGTTCCATCGCATCAGGGTCATGGCTGTACTCCTCGCCGCAGCAAAGGCCGCGGACGTGTTGGCTGTTTGGGGCCGGGCGCCGCCACCAGGGCAGCGCCGTCGCCGGCCGTCGACAGCAAGAAAATCGTCCCCAGCCGGTTGTCAAGGGACAATCGCCTGCAATGTCAAATGGTTATCTCGGTAGCGCCGACAAATCGTTCAAGATAGAACGGTCGATGCGGCTGTCAATGGCCGCCCGGCTGCGCGGGTGCGGATCGCCAATTGGGGTCCACCGCGTGCTGGGCGCAACTTGTGTAACTACGCGACGTTCGTGTTGCTCCCTGCGGCTGAAGCCGCGGGCTCAGGATACCACGCCCG
>CAXRHS010000150.1:0-3627 GCA_964230235.1 Myxococcota bacterium | reverse complement strand
ACTCGCAAATCGTGAGCGCCGTCAGCGCGACGCGGGCGCGGGCGCCCGGCGGCTCGTTCATCTGGCCGTAGATGAGCGACACCTGCGACTTGCCCGGGATGAGCTGCGGCAGGCCATTGACGTACTTGGGGTGGCCGTGCTCGTCTTTTTCGACCGCGATGACGCCCGACTCGATCATTTCGTTGTAGAGGTCGCGGCCTTCGCGGGTACGCTCACCCACGCCGGCGAGCACCGAGAAGCCGCCTTTTTCGACCGCCATGTTGCGGATGAGCTCCTGCAACAACACGGTCTTGCCGACGCCGGCGCCGCCGAACAAGCCGATCTTGCCGCCCTTGGTGTAGGGCGCCAGCAAGTCGATGACCTTGATGCCAGTCTCGAACATCTCGGCCGAGGTCGTCAGCTGGTCGAAGCTCGGCGCCGGACGGTGGATTTCCCAGTGCTCCTTGGCACCGACTGGCGCACCGTCGTCCACAGGTTCGCCAATCACGTTCAGGATGCGGCCGAGCACTTCGTCGCCGACGGGCGCCTGGATCTGCTTGCCGGAGTTCTGCACTTCCTGGCCGCGGCGCAAACCGTCGGTGCTGTCCATCGCGATGGTCCGGCACGAGCCCTCGCCGAGGTGCTGCGCCACTTCGAGCGTCAGGTTCCACGGTTGGTCGCTGATCGACGGATTGCTGACGCGCAAGGCGGTCAAGATGTCGGGCACGGCTCCACCCGGAAACTCGACATCGACGACGGCACCGATGACCTGGCTGATGCGACCTGACTGCATGGTAGCTCCTGATTCCTAAGGGAAAAGTGGTGGGCCTAGCCCTTGAGCGACTCGGCGCCCGACGTGATTTCCATGAGTTCTGTGGTGATGATGGCTTGCCGCGCGCGGTTGTACTGCAGCGTGATGCGGGCCAGCAGTTCCGAGGCGTTCTTGGTCGCGGCGTCCATGGCGGTCATGCGCGCGCCCATTTCGGACGCCACCGACTCCAACAGGCCGCGGTAGACCTGGACATTGATGGACATGGGCAACAAGTTGTCGAGGACCGCGCCTTTGCTCGGCTCATAGATGGTGTCCGCGGTTGGCCGTGCCGGAATCTCGTGCGGTGCGCCTTCGACCTCGGTGTGCTCGGGGCGAATCGGCAAAATCCGCTCCATGCACACTTTCTGGGTGATCGCGGACTTGAACTCGTTGAACACCAGAAACACTTCGTCGAACCCGCCATCGACATACGCGGCGACCAGTTCGCGGCCAATGTCCGCGGCGCGTTCAAGCGTCAGGTTGTTCAGCACATCGGTGTAGACGTGACCGACCGTGGCTTGACGCGACTTGAAGAAGTCGCGGCCCTTCTTGCCGACGATGCGCAGCTCGATGTGCTCGCGCGCCTCGCGATTGCGCTGCACCCAGTTCCAGGCCGCTTTGTTGACATTGGCGTTGAAGGCACCGGCAAGGCCGCGATCTGACGTCAAGATCAGCAGCAGCGACCGCCGCGGCGGCCGCGCAGACAGCAGCACGTGGTCGTCGGTGGCCGCGCCGCGCGCCAGTTCGCGGATCATCTCCTGGACGCGCAACGCGTACGGCCGGTTCTGTACCAACCGCTCTTGCGCGCGTCGCAGCTTGGCAGTGGCCACCAGCTTCATCGCGCGGGTGATCTTGCCGGTCGACTTGACCGACGTGATGCGCCGGCGAATCGCTTTCAAACTCGGCATGGCAGGAACCTCGAAGGCCGGCCGGCAGCGGGCCGGCGGCAAGGACGACTACGCTTGGAACAGCGCCTTGAACTCGGTGAGCGCGGCAGCCAACGCCTGGCGGACTTCGTCGTCCTTCTTCTTGAGGTCGGTCTTGAACACGGCCGACTTCATCGTCTCGAGCACTTGCGGCTTCTGGGTCCGCAAGAACGCGAACAACTCTGCCTCGTAGCGGCGCAGCGCCGAGACCGGCAGGTGCTCGATGAAGCCTTCGGGCGCCGTCGCCGCGAAAAGCAGGATGACCTGCGACGCGACGTCGAGCGGGGTGTACTGGCCCTGCTTGAGCAGCTCGGTCAGGCGCGCGCCCTGTGCCAGCGTGCGCTGGGTGGCTGGATCGAGGTCCGACGCAAACTGCGAGAACGCGGCGAGTTCGCGGTACTGCGCCAGCGACAGGCGCAACGGGCCGGCCACGGCTTTCATGGCTTTGACCTGCGCGGCGCCACCGACGCGCGAGACCGACAGACCGACGTTGATAGCCGGGCGGATGCCTTTGTAGAACAAGTCCGACTCCAAGAAGATCTGGCCGTCGGTAATCGAAATCACGTTGGTCGGGATGTACGCCGAGATGTCGCCGGCCTGGGTCTCGATGATCGGCAGCGCGGTCAGCGAGCCGCCGCCTTCCTCATCGCGGATCTTGGCGGCGCGCTCCAACAAGCGGCTGTGCAAGGAGAACACGTCGCCCGGGAAGGCTTCGCGGCCCGGCGGGCGGCGCATCAACAGCGACATCTGGCGGTAGGCGACGGCCTGTTTGGACAAGTCGTCGTAGATGATGAGCGCGTGCATCCCGTTGTCGCGGAAGTACTCGCCCATCGCCGCGCCGGTGTACGGCGCCAGGAACTGCAGCGGTGCCAGCTCCGAAGCGCCCGCCGAAACGACGATGGTGTAGTCCATCGCGCCGTGGTCGCTCAGCTTCTTGACCACCTGGGCGACCGTCGACTGCTTCTGGCCGCAGGCGACGTAGATGCAGAACACCGGCTTGGCGCTGGCGTCGCCGGCCTTGGCGCGGGCGTGCTCGCCTTTCTGGTTGATGATGGCGTCGATGGCGACGGCGGTCTTGCCGGTCTGGCGGTCGCCGATGATGAGCTCGCGCTGGCCGCGGCCGATCGGCACCATCGCGTCGATGGGCTTGAGGCCGGTCTGCAGCGGCTCGTGCACCGGCTTGCGGCTGATGATGCCCTTGGCCTTGACCTCAACACGACCAAACGTCAGCGGGGCAGCGTCGGCGTTGGCCAGCGGGCCCTTGCCGTCGATGGGTTCGCCGAGCGCGTTGACCACGCGGCCGAGCAGGGCCTTGCCAATCGGCACTTCGACGATGCGGCCGGTGCGCTTGACCAGGTCACCTTCCTTGATGACATTGGCGTTGCCGAGCAGCGCGGCGCCGACGTTGTCCTCTTCGAGGTTGAGCACCATGCCTTTGACGCCATGGGGGAAATCCAAAAGCTCACCGGCCAGTGCGCCTTCCAATCCGTGAACGCGCGCGATACCGTCGCCGACCGTCAGCACGTGGCCGGTTTCCTGCACGTCGATTTTGGCGCCGTAGTTCGCCACCTGCTCGCGCAGCACGCGACTGACTTCTTCAACCCGGATATTCATGAGCTTGTCCTTTTGCTTGTGGGCAGGAGATTGCGGTCCAAGGAGGGGCGGCGCCTAGTCGGCGGTCAGGGTCTGGCGCAGCCGCGCAAGTTGATTGGCGACCGAGGCGTCGTACACGGTGTTGCCGATGCGCACCACCAGGCCGCCGATAAGGTCGGCGTCGACGGAAGAACTGAGCACGACTTGCTTGCCGACCTGCTTGCCAAGCAGTGCTTGCAGCCGCTGGATGGCCGCCTCACCGAGCGGCGCGGCAGACGTTACCGTGCCTTCGACGCGGCCGGTCTTCAGATCGAGCAA
>CAXRHS010000149.1:0-12371 GCA_964230235.1 Myxococcota bacterium | reverse complement strand
GCCCAGTTCCCCGACAAGGCCGATGTCATCGACAAGGCGCCAGCTGCGCGCACGATGCTGTCCACTGCGCAATACCTGTCGCAGATCGACACGCCAGACCGCATCGAGGTCTTGGAAGCGTACTGCGCAAGCGGGCACTGGTTCTTGCTCGCTGGCAACCAAGTGCTCGACCAGGGCATCACCCCCGGCCAATGCCAGCCGCTGCAAATCGTGCGGTACACGCGCATCCCTGGCGAGTTCTTTGGCCTTGGCATGGTCGAACCGGCGCTTGACGCCCAGTATGCCTACACGACCATCATCAACCAGACCCTGCGCAACGCCCGCCAAATGGCCAACCCCAAGGTGCTGATTGAGCGCAGCGCCAAGGTGGACCCCAACGCCTTCACCACCCGCACCGGCGAAAAGGTGTTCTACACCGGCGTCAAGCCCGACGTGTGGGTGCCGCCGCCGATGCCGCAATACTTCTCGGCGCTGCCGCCGCAGTTGCAGGCGCTGATTCACGACCTGACCGGCGTTCACACGACGACCCTTGGCAAGCGGGCGGTCGGCATTTCGTCGGGGCGCGCCATCGAAGCCCTGTCGGCCAACGACCTCGCCCAGTTCCAGGGCACGCAGGACGCCATCGAGGACGCGGTGCGGCGCACGGCCAAGGCCATGCTGCTCTACCTCAAAGCGTTCTACCCCGCCGAGAAGGTGATCAAGATGTTCAACGGCGCGGGCCGCAGCATCCTTGCGACCCTGCGCACAACCGACATTGTTGACGACCCCGACGTGTTCTTTGAGGCCGGCACGCTGTTCAGCAGCGAGGTCAAGGACCGTGACCAAAAGACGCTCGACCTGTTGCGCTTGGGCCTGATTCAACCAGACCAGGCCAAGAAAATGCTGTCGTTCCACTTGGACCCGATGGCCAACGTGCAGACGATTGCGGACATGGCGCACGCCCAGAAGTTGCTTGCGACGGTAGCCAGCGACCCGACCGTCACCGCCGTTGAAGTGTACCCAACCGACAACCTCAAAGTCTTGGAGGAAGTCGTTGGCGGGTTCCTGCGGTCGGACGACATTGACGCGCTGGACGCCGCCGCCAAGGAGCGGGTGCGCGCGTTCTACAAGCAAATCGTCGCACTGTCCGCGCCGCCCATGGAGCCGCCGATGCCTGGCAAACCGGGCAAGCCTGGCGCACCCCCGGCCCCCGTGCCAACCGGCGGCGGCTTCCCCGGCGACGTTGACCTGACCGCTCCCGCCGACCTTGCGCTGTCCGCCGCAGAGGCGCAAGATGGGCAGGGCACCGGCGAAACAACCGGCATGGCGGTGTAGCGATGCTGACCGACGAAATCGCCACCTACTGCCGGCACATTCTGGACGACCCCAACACGGTTTTCCTCCCCAACTCACTGCTTGTCACGTTCCTGCAACGCGGCTACAACGAGTACCGGCGCATGTTGCCGCGCGAGGCCCGCGAGATTCGCTACGCGCCGACCGCGCTTACCAACGTGCAGGCGCTGAACCTGGACGGCACCCTGTTCGGCAACCCAGCCACACAGGCCCGATGCCAGGAAATCACGCGCGTTCAAGCGATTGACCCTTCGACGCAGCGCGTCATCCAATTGTACCAACCGGTGTCGGGGTTCTCCGCGCTCGGCCAGGCGACCGGGTGGGCCAACTCCACCGCGTTCACCGGCAGCGCGCCGACGTGGTGGCTTGACCGCCGTACCCTGCGCTTCGGTGCGCCAATCACCGCGACCATCGAGATCATCTACATCCCCGACGACGCTGGGGTGTTCACCGTTGGCAACATCGCGTCCGGCTCCGGCGCGTACCTGGACGACTTCGACCAGTGGCACGAAATCATTGCAATCCTCGCGGCGCAGCACTACGCCATGAAGGACGGCGCTCTGTCGGCTCCAATCCAAACGCGGCTTGCCGACCTTCGGATGCAGATTCAGCAACACTACGCGGAAACCCGCAGCGGCGAAGGTAGCCGCTACGTCCGCGACGACTACTCGGGGTGGTAAATGTTTGACCTGGGAATGCTCCAAGGCGCGGCCAAGCGCAAGGCCGGAAAGATGATGCCGCCGCCCGGCAAGACCGAGGTGGAAGTGACGGTCGAGGCCGACGACGACGGCGCTGGAGACGTTGCAGCTGAACTCGCCGCGTGCGCCAAAAAGTACGGCGTGCCGCCTGAACAGATGCTCGCGGACTTCAAGGAGTTTGAGGCGCAGAAGTACGGCGGCGGCGGCAAAGAAGAACCCATGGAACCGCCGGTGGCCGAAGAGGCGTAGGGTGTCCGCGTGGCCAACGAGTTGCCAACGATTGACGCCACGCCCAAGAAGGGCATGGACTTGCGTTCGCTCGACAAGGGCGGCGGGTCGCCGTTCCTTGGCAACGTCGTCCCGCGCAATGGCGAGTTCGCGGTGCGCGCCGGCTTTGGGCTTGTGCGGCAGTACGCGACCACGCTCAACTGTGGCGTACTCTACCAGACCGGCGACTTCGGGTTGGGGGAGTGCATCGGAGCGTTTGCCTTCCGCACGCCGTTCGGCCACGACCAAATCCTAGCCGTCCACCCGCTGTACGCCTTCACCGGCGACTTCCGCAGCGACGACCAGAACAGCGAGTGGATGGCTGGCGCGCGCGCCCGCACGATGGCGGGGCTGTCGCTGCACGTCCACGACCTGCACAGCGGGCGGCACTTTGAGTTCGTCTTGCACAGCCAGCAGGCGGGCACCGACGACTTGGAGGACGTGCTACCCCACGGCGCAACCCGGTTCAAAGAGGACCATTCGCGGTGGTACGTCCCGGCGCAAGAACCCACTTGGGCCATCTTCGCCCCGATGCTGGGCCGGTGCGTCATCCTTATCGAAGGGTGCGGGCTGTGGACCTACCGCCCGGTTGACGGCCCGCGCACGCCAGACCGCAAACTGGATTCGCTGGAGCGCGCGCGGCTTGGCCCATACGCGGGCGAAACGTCGGGGTTGTCGCCGCTGGAACTTGCGGACGGCGCATTTACCGCCGATGGTGTCCAGTACGTCACCCAATCGCTGTTCCCCAACCCGACCGCCATGTGCCTGCTTGGCGACCGCATGGTGTACGCCAGCGGCAGCACGCTTTTTTTCAGTGACGCCGGCCGCCCCGATTGCATCACCGCCGGCAACCTGCAACTGCTCCCAACGCAAGAATCGGTGACGCTGCTCGCTGCGGTGCGCGGCAACCTGTTCATCGCCACCCAGACGCAATGCTGGCTCTACCAACCGAGCAACGGCGACGCGCTTGTGACCGGCGGCCAACTTGTCAACGTGGCGCAGTCGATGGGGTGTGCGGCGCAGCGGGCGGCGGTGCTTGCCGACGACGGGGTTGTGTTCGCAGACCGCAGCGGCATCTACTCCTACGCGGGCGGCGTGACGCTCAAGCACCTGTCGGAGCCAATCGATCGCCTGTGGACCGACCCACAAGGGTTGCAACTGCCGTGGACCAACTACTACCTCACCAGCGGCATTACAACGCTCGTTGACCCGCAACCGCCATCGCGCGTTGGCATCCGTGAGCAAACGCCGCAGTTCCGCTTCGCGTGGGACGATGTTCGCAAGCAACTGATTGCGTCGCTGGACGACGTTGCGCTTGTGTACACCGACGGCTTCGGGTGGTCGGCGTGGGCGTGGTTCAGCAACGCGGGTGGCGGCAGCGTCGTTGAGGCTCGCGCCAATCTCGCTGCGCCAACCGTGGTGACGGTGCGGGACCAGGCTTACATGGTCGCCGGCCCCTATGCCGTGACCTACCTGGACAACGCCACCGATGTTGAGGCTCCCAACCGCTCCTGCGGCCTGTACCAACTCGGGCGCGGCGGGGCGCTCGACGCCAGCGCAGACGCCGCCCGCGAGGATGAGCGCGCGCCGGTTGGCGGGTGGATCAAGTCGTCGCAGGCTCCCGTAGGCGGCGGCCCAGCGTTCCTGCTTGGCGAGCCGATCCCAGTGCCCGCTGGGTTTGTGTCCCCTGGCGGCGCACAGGTTTTCCGCACCTACTGGCTGCCGGTGTCCATTTGCCGTAGCCCGTCCGTTGGGTTGGTCAACAACTACACGCTGCACTTCCAGTTTGACAACACCCGCTGGACACCGCGCTTTGTCGCCGCCGCACCGTCGCCAGAAATCGACTTCGTGGTGCCAGGCGAGCGCATTGCGTCGGTGGCGGGGTACGCGCAGGGTGGCCCAAATCCGGGCGTGGCCGAGGCGCAAATCTATCTCGCTGGTGTGCCAGACCGCGCCGGCAACGAGGTGCGAATCTCCTGGGATGGCGCAACAGGCGTTTGGGCCACGCAACCCAACATGGCGCTCGGCATCACCGGGCCAGACCTTGTGATTCTGTTGCCGTTCATCTACATCGGCACGGACTCAGCGGTGTCGATTCCTGCATTTGCCGGACCAATGAGCGGCAATGTCAACGGGTTGGGCGCGCTAGCCGACATTTACTACTGGACCGCGGGGCGCTACCCCAACCAGAACACGGCGCTGGAAAATCGCCGGCAGCCGGTGGATTGGGCGGTCAAGACGGCCAACTTCCAACTTGGCGGCGACGAGTTCAAAGTTCGCGGGGTGTTCATCACCGCGATGCACCTGGGGAGCGCGGCGGTCAAAGTCGCGCCGGGGTGGCCGTTTGGCCCGCTCAACTCGGCCACATCCAGCGACTATCGCGACTATGCGGCGCAGTCCATCGACTTCGCGCAAACGCCGCCGGGGAACAGTCTACAAGCGAGCATCCAGCAGCAGCAGCGCATCCAGGCCACCACAAACGGCAACGTGGTCCCGCAAGTCAAGGTCGGCAACGGCATCGCCCGGTGG
Organism: Myxococcota bacterium; assembly: GCA_964230235.1. Classification (GTDB taxonomy): domain Bacteria; phylum Myxococcota_A; class UBA9042; order UBA9042; family UBA9042; genus SXRM01. Next base: position 7,545 of record CAXRHS010000149.1, on the reverse strand, counting down.
TCGGATTCGACCGCTACCAGCAACGGCAACATGCTGATTGACGACGCGGCGGTGGACACGCTGGCCACCAGCGACGGCACGCAAGGGACGCGGTGCAGCATCATGCTGCACGGCACCATGAACGCTGAAACCGAATCGGTGCGCGTGGGGCGCGTCGAGGTTGCGGTTCGCCCGACAGGCGCTCGCCGCCGATGGTTCAACCGATGACGCCGGAAGATCAAGCAAAACGTCGCGCGGAGGCTGGGCAACCAGTCGCTACGTTTGGATTTCCACAAACACCCGCGCCCAGCGAACGCATGACGCCAGAGCAAAAACACAGGTTCACGCAACATTCGCGGGCATCCAATCAACTGTACGACGAATTCTCCGATGTTCTTGAAGAGCCAGACGAAGCTCACCCAGAATGGAGGGCTAGGTTCGGCGAGTACAAGAATCGCCGCCGCGCGTTGGACTCTCTATTTATGCGCCCAGGAGAAGTGGACCTGTTCGGCAAGGAACAGGAACGGCTGTTCGGTTCGCCAGGCACCATCACGGATGCTGAATACCAGCAAGTTGTTGAAAGCCCCTACGGAAAATCATTTGGCGATTACTTTGCCAGTGAAAAGGCGGTCAAGGCTCGCTCCGCCACTCCGCCGGTGGCGATGCCAGCGCCAGCGCCCACTCCACCACCAGCGCAAGTTGTCCCGCAAAATCCGTTTCTACGCGAGTTGACCAGCCGCACAGGGCTACCCGCCGCGTGGTGGACCAACCAGAACCTGACCGCCGCCGCCCGTCGCAAGATGGTGGCCGACCTCAAACGGAAAAAGTGATGCCCCAGGCGGTTGCAATCGAGGTGTACGCGGAGGCCATGGACCCGCGCGAACGGCAGAACCTGACCGCCCGCAACGCCTTTTTCGCCAATGTGGGGCGCGTGTCGCCGCTGCCAGAGCGTGAGCCGGTGCGCGGCCCTGCTATCCTTGGCCCCGGCAACTACCCCGGTGGCAGGGTGCCGGACGGCTCCGACGTGACCGGCAACGGTGCGCCGGTGTGCGGGCAGTTGGAGTTCATCGGCCAATCGGTGATTCGCGGCGTGGTCCTCAAAGACGGCGCGGTTGTCCGCAACGGGGCGATGGTGCGGCTCATCGACTGCGACATTCGCGCGCCGGTTGTGGTGGACGCGGGCGGCATCCTGATTGTCGTCGGCAGCCGGTGGCTCAACCAAGTGGCACTTTGCATGAACGCTGGCGCTCCGGCAAACTGCGTGTCCGCCGCGAACATCGGCTGGAACCCCGGCCCGACGCCGCACGTCAACACCACGGTCATTGGCGAGGCTCCGTGAGCAATCGGCTACTACCGCAACAGTTCGGCGCTGGGACCGACATCAGCGGCACCCGCATTGAGCAGGCGTTGGACGCCCTGGTGCGCGTGTATAACGACGTGCCCGCCGACCTTGTGAAGCGGCGGTGGTGCCCGTCGCACCTCGTCGCCAACTACTCGCCATCGCAGGACAATGGCGTTGTCCAGCCGCGGCAATTGCCATGGATGGCGAACCTCAACGGCATCGGCGGTGGGTCTTCGTCAACCTTGGAGCCGCCAACCGAAATCCAAAACCCCCAGCGGGTCAAGTCGTGCGCCGTCCCGACCGTCACCGAGGGCAACCTGTTTGTTTGGGAGAGCGCCTTTGCCAACGCGCGTCCGGTCATCATCTCGGCGCTGTCGTTGTTCGCCGAGTTCCAGGGGCCAGGTGGCGGTTCCGGGCCGTATCAAAACAACTGGACCTACGGCGTGGCCCCACCCGCGCTGCCTCCCGGCCTTTTGGCTGGCGACCCGACGACCGACTTCACCTTCCAGTTGGCGGTTGACGACGGGTGGGACATCGAGAACCGGCGCAAACTGCGGCAGGAAATCTTGCTGTGGCGGTTCCGCAGCGACGCCTTCTTTTCCGATCCCAAGTTCAGCGCCGCCGCCGACACCCTGTTGCCGCCGCACCCAATCGGCAAGTGGCAGGGGCACGCGCTGTTGACCACGCCGCTGGTTCTCATCCCGGCGTACAGCCGCATGCGGGTGCAAATGACCATCCCGTATTACGTTGGCGGCCTTGCAACATCAACATGGGGGTCGCGCCCATGGAAGCGCAACGCATGGGCTGTCCACGCTGAAGTGTTGGAGGCGACGCGATGAGTGACCAGTTTGCCGCGCCGGCGTTCGCTCGCGGTGTCAAGCTTTGCGTCCAGCACGTGTACGTCACGCTCGCAGACTTGCAGGCGGCGGCGGCGGCGGCCAACGTGGAGCGCACCGCCGAGCAGTTAGCGCCGTGCCGCATCGCCTGGACCGACCCCTGGATTGGCGCCGAGGCGGCGGAAAATGGCGACCCGGTTGCCATCTGGCCTTTCACGCTGCCGCCGTTCCAACAGTTGTTTGAGCGCACCACGTTGCGCGACCCGGACTACCCGGTGACGCTGGCGGAGGTGTCGTTCGGGTGGGATCAACGCGGCGATCCTGGCGGCAGAGTTTCGCCTGAAAGCACCAGTTCCGAGGGGAAAATCACGGCGCCAGACATGAACCGCTACGACATGGTATTGAGCCTGTTTGAGCGACAACCAAGCCTCGTCGCCGGCAGCAACCCGATGGCCCCGCGCGAAGTGTTGCGCCTGGAAATCGACGGGCCGAACGCCTTTGGCAACGAGTTCGCCCGCCAGAACCCGTTGCTCATTGAACCGTTGAACATCCCGCTCAAGCCGTTCATGGTGTACTACTGGCAGTTGAGCGTGCCGGGCTTATACAGCGCCGCCGGGGTTGTGCCTGGGCCGCCAGCCCCAACGGTTGAGCAGTTGGCGATGCCGGCGGTGACGCTGACCGCCACCATTCTTTCGCCGCTGACCGCCCGCGACCGGGTTGCGGACCTGGCCGACCCCGGCATCCAAAACATCCCGGTCAAACACCAGGGCACCAAGACCGGGACCACGGTTGCGCTGACGACGCCAGCCGCCAACGCCATCATCACCGGCGACGATGTGCAGGCGGGGCTTGGCGGGTTCGACGCCGTTGCGCGCGACAGGATGCCAAGCGGGTACGGCGTAGGGCATGGCGCGGTGGGCGACCCCATGCAAGCCGCCGACGCGCCGCCGACTGAAATGCTGGCGAACGACGCCTACTACTCGGTGATCATGATCCCGATGTGGCACGGTCAGCGCCGCAATTCGATTCGCAGCGTGGACGTTCCAGCGGCATACCTGCCGTATGCGCCAGACCCGTTCGCCGCGCCGTGGCCGGGACCAACCGAGGACCGTGTTGCGATCCGCGTCCCCAGCAACTTCGTGCTGCACCACGCTTTCGCCGTGTGGAACGTGTATAGCCCGCCGTCGCTGAACACGCTTGCGCGCGCAAACGCTGGCGTTGCCCCGGTTGGCGCGACCTACCGACAGCGGGTTGGCATCGGCATCCAATGCGGGTTGCGGTGCGACAACTTCACGCACCAACAGGTCGGGTTGCTGGACTTCACCCCAGCGACGGCGGCGACATTCACGCTGGACAGTTTCGACCTCGACGAGGGTGGCACCCCTTGCTACCGCCTGATGCAGATCCCGCTTGTCAACGCGGGCGCGGCGTGGAATTTGAATTCCTGGTTCGCCAGTGGCAGGCCGTTCTTTATGGGCGACGCCAACACGACGACGGCGACCCGCTCAAACTCGGTGGTCGCTGGTGTGTTCGCCCCTCCGCTAACCGCAGGCGGCGAGACGATGCTTGAAGTTCGTTGGGAAAAGTCCGACGATCCCGCCGTTGGGCTGGACGGTGGCCCAGCGCAGGCGGTTCGCGTTGGGCAGGGAGGCGAGTGGGTCGTACTCGTCGGAAAACAAACGGTTGTAGCGTAGGTGGCACATGGCTGACGATTGGGATAAGGCGAACAAGAAGGCTGGGAAACTGTTTGGACTAGACCCGGTTGCTGCCACCTACGCCCAGTTTGCGCCGGGTGACAAGACCCAGGCCGCCGCGCCAACGGATTACAGCAAGCAGGACGCCGGCTTTGCGTCCGAGGCTGGCGAGCGCCAGAAGTACCTTCAATCGCTTGAGGGCCAAGTTGCCGCCAAGCGTGCGACTGCGGACCAGTTCGGCGGTCAAATCGAAGCGAGCAAGGCGGCAGGGCAGGCAGCGCAGGCACGCCAGCGGCGGTTGGCGGCACAGGCGTTGGCCGGCATCCAGGCGCGCGGCATGGGCGGAGGCGGGGCAATCCTGATGCTGGGCAACCAGGCTGCGGCTGACCGTGGGCTTGCGGAGGCAGAGTTGGCCGGCAAGTTCCGCGCCCAACAGGAAGAGTTGGGAGCCAAGCAGGCGCAGGCGCGTGAAGCGTTGGCGGGTGCAGAAACCGAGGTGTCGGCGGAACGGCGCAAGATGCTGGAAGTGGACCGCGGCTACGACAAGGCGCTGAACGACCTCAAGGCCAAGGTTCGCAAAGACCTGTCCGACCAGGGTTGGATTTTCTCAACCGACGAGGACAAGGCCAACGCCATCGCGCGCGCCAAAGCCGAGTACGCCGGGCAACTTCCCCCGGCGCAGCGTGCAGCGTTCCTACAATGGCTCGACACCGAAGCTGGCAGCGCCGACGTTGAAGGCCGCTGGGACATCTAGGAGGACGCCGTGGCGTACATCGTTCGCGACACCGGGGCGTTTCTACCGGGGCAGCCGCAGGTTGGCGGTCCACAGGGCGCACAAGACCCGCAGCGGGCACAGCGCGCCGCCGGATGGCTGCAACTTGCTAATGCGGCGGCATCATCGCCGCTACTCGGGGCGTTGCTGCGCGGCGGCCAGGCCATCAAGCACGGCATCGAGGATTCGCAGTTGAAGGCGGCGGCGGCCCGCAAGGTTGCCCGCGAGCGCGCGGCGGTTGAGCGGTCGCCTACCCCACTTGCTGACACTGGCGGCGGGTTCACGCTGCAAGAGCCGGAAGGTGAAACCATCTTTGGTAAGGGCGCGCTGTCGCAAGAGCCGCCCGCGCCGTCGTGGATTGAAGCGCCGCAGCCGGGAGCCGACCGCTGGAACATCGACCTGCCGGAAGGCGGGGAAGCCGCGCCGCCGCCAAAGCCGTCCCCCGAAGCGCCCGTTGCCGGCCCGTCACCAGACGTTGCCCGTGGCGAAGCCCCTGGTGGACCCGCAGAGGCTCGCGCGCCGGGTGCAGTTGGCCTTGAGCCGGAAGCGGAGTTGGTGGGTAGTCGCGCTCTTGTTGACGCCGCGTGGACGCCGCCGGAGCGCATGGCGTTTCCGGCAAGCGACTTGCGCGCCGCTGCCGCCCGCAAACTCGGGCCGCTTGGGTTTGGTCCGCAATCGTTCCCGCGCCAACGGTTCACGCCGGCAGAGCCAGAAGCGCCCCCGGTTGGCAGCGTCCCGCCCGTCGCAGAGCCTGTCCCAGAGCCGCGCCCAGATTATTACCCGCAGACGCCAGAAGAGGCGTCGTGGGACGCTGACAAGGCGCGCATCCTTGGGATGATTGCGCCGGAAACAACTACGCCAGCGGTGCGCCAAGACACCGAAGCCTACCGCGACGCCCCGGTTGACGCCCTGCGCGTCGCCAATGACCCGGCGCTACGCGGCATCGAAAGCAAGCCGCCGGAGTTGCTGAACCGGGCGATTGCGGCCCTGGAATCCGCCAACACCCCGCTTGCCCGCAGCCGCGCCGAGGCCATCCGCCAAGAACTGCGCCGCCGTGAGCAGGCAGTGTTGGACGCCCAAGAGGTCGAACAAATCCGCGACGATGACGAAACGCTTGCCGCCGCGCCGGTCGAGGTCGAGGACGTGTGGAGCGCCGCCAAGGTCGCTGACACGCCTGAGAAGCAGGCGAAGGTGCTGGAGATGATTCCGCGTGCGCGCACCACGGTCGCGTCGTTGGAGGACTTGATCGGCAGCGGGCGCGAAGAGCGGTTGATGGCGCAGGCGCAGCAGTTGTTCCCGCACGCGCCCGCCAAGTCGGAGGCCCAGGTTGCCGCCGAAATCGCCTACAAGACCGCGCAGGCGGAATCGGCAGAGGCGCGCGCGGAGTTCCTTCGCGGCATCAAAGACCCCAAGATCCGTGCCACCGTCGCCCAGGCCATGCGCAACGAGGAACTGGGCGAAACCGAAGAAGCCCTGCGGCCAGAGCGCGAAGACTTGGCGAAGGCCAATGCGGAGCGCGCCCGCGCCGGGGCCGAGCAGGCGAAGGCCAAGGCCGCCGAAATCAACAAACTGGTGGACGACCGCAAGAAGTTGCTGCAAGAGCAGGTTAAGACGCAAGAAGCCCTGCGCAAGAAGTGGGCCGATGCGCTTGCGCTTGCCCGCGCCAAGGTCCGCGCCGGTCGCGCTGGCGGTTCCGCTGGTGCGGCAGGCAAGGCGTTGAAGGACGCGCTGAAACAGGCGACCGCGTTGCGCGAGGCCAACGAAAAGCTGTTGGACCGCAACGCCAAGGAAATCCCAAGCCTTGACGGTTCCATCCGGCAGGCAGAGGCAGAAATCCAGGCGCACAGCCGGGTTGCCGAAGCGGGTGTTGAGCCGACGAAACCGACGAGCGCGGATGGTGCAGTGCAGGCCGCGTACCTGCGCGAGAAGGCGGCTTACGACAAGCGGGTGCAGGAGCGCGAGAACGCGCAGGCGCAGATTGTCGCCCTGGAAACCGCCAGGAAGGCGATGCTGGCGCAGAGGGACAAGTTGGCTGCCGACGTTGACGCCGCGCGCCGCCAGAATCGCGAAGAGTTGGAGCCGCTGATCTCGGCGGGTGTCGGTGGGTTGGCGAAGAGCCTTGGCATCAAGAAGCCGGAAACGTCAACACCAATCACCGAGCCGCGCCCACCTGTCGCCGCGCCCGTTTCCCGCAAGAAAGTCGAGTTGTAGTCGATGGCTGAGACAATCCAGCAATGGGTGAACCGGCAGAAGGCGCGTGGCGTTTCCCGCAAGGACATCGCCAGCGGGTTCAAGGCCGCCTACGGCGTGGACATCCGCACGCTGGACGCCGACGAGGACTACGACGCCTTCAAGGCCAAGCACCTTGTCGGACCACCCGCGCCGCCGCCGGTTGTCGATCCGGCCTTCAAGCCGCCGGGGACGCTGCCCGACGTTGACGTTGGGTTGGCCGGGGCGCTGTTGCCCGTTGAGCCAAAAAAGCATATCGAACCAGAAGTCGGCGGCTTTGCTGCGGTTGGCAAACTGGCTGCCGCACGCGGGTTGACGCGACCAGTGGATTTGCCGGGGCGACTGCCGCCCGCGATTGTTCGCGACCTTGCCAAGGCGAAGCCAAAACTAGAAGAAGAAGCGAAAGGCCAGGAGTTAGAGGGTCCGTTTGGCAAGGCGTTGACGCTTCCGGCCAAACTGGCGGGTGCCGCGGAATCGCTTTTCACCATCGCCAAGCCCTACCTCGCCGGCATGCCGACCATGACCGCCGGGGGTATGCCGATCCGCGAAATGCCGATGCCGACCGCCGCGCAGAAAGCCAAGATGCAGGCGGAATCGGAAGAGCGCACCAAGCCATCGCGCGAGCTGATGAAGGGGGAGCGACACCAACGGCAGTTGCCCGACGAAGGCATGTCGTGGGCCAACACGTCGCAG
>CAXRHS010000148.1:0-5474 GCA_964230235.1 Myxococcota bacterium | reverse complement strand
CCGGACGTGCCGACCGCGACCGTTGAGCGGTTGACCGACTACGTGCGCGCGCTGGCGCCACCGACACCGCCCGCAGCCAACCCCGAGCAACAGGCGCGCTTTGCCGCGCTCGGCTGCGCGACCTGTCACCGCCCGCAAACGGCGCCGGGGGTGGCAGCCTACAGCGATTTCTGCGTGCACGACTTGGGTGAGGCGTTTGACAACAAGATCAAGGACTTCTTGGCGGGACCGCGTCACTGGCGCACCGCCCCCTTGTGGGGTTTGCGCTGGCGCGACAAGTACTTTCACGATGACCGGGTGGCTGACCTGGACGCGGCGGTGCGCATGCACGGCGGCGAGGCCGAGAAAGTGCGCGACCGCTACGTTGCGCTGGGCGAGGCGGAGCGGGCCGCGTTTTTGGGGTGGCTCAAGGCGCTGTGAGGCCGGCCGTGGCTTGACGCCCGGGGGACACCGCCGCCATGCTCTCCGGGTAGGCGGCCCTGACCGCGCGCACCGCAGGCGATGAACCCCGACACCCGCTGGCTGCAACGTTTCGACAGCTTCCAACGGGCGGTGGGTCTGCTGCACGAGGCGCTGCACGCCGGCCCCGCTCCGCTGTCGCAACTCGAGCGCGAAGGGGCGGCGCAGCGCTTTGAGTTCACGGTCGAGTTGGCCTGGAAGTGCCTCGCCGACTACCTCGCTGCCCAGGCCGCACCGGTGCAGCCGCCGTCGCCAAAGGCGGTCGTCAAGGCCGCGTTCGCCGCAGGCATTTTGCCTGATGGGCAGCTGTGGATCGACATGCTGGACTTGCGCAACCAGCTCTCGCATGTGTACGACGGCGAGAAATTCGACGCTGCAGTCGCGCAAATTCATGCCCACTATCTGCTGCCGCTAGTGGCGTTGCGCGATTGGCTGGCCGCACGCTCCCGCGAACTGACGCCATGACCGGCCACGGCCTGCCCGACCGCACCTGGGCGCAAATCCTGGGCGTGCTTGCGGCGCATCCAGAGGTCGAGCAGGCCATCCTGTTTGGCTCGCGGGCCAAAGGTACCCACCGCGTTGGCTCGGACGTGGACCTGGCGCTGGTCGGAGCGGTCGATCTGACCAGCGAGTGCCGCATCGCCGGTGAGTTGGACGAGTTGCCGACGCCGTACACGTTTGATGTCGTAGCCCTGGCCAGCCTTCGCCACGCCGGCTTGCGGGCGCATATTGAGCGCGTCGGCGTGGTGGTGTGGGATCGCGGTGCTGTGAACGTTGCCTTGCCACAAGACCGCTCGCCGTCGAACCACTGAGACCTGCGCGGTAGCTCGCGCGCTGACGACACCTGTTCAACGGTCCGTTCGCCGGCCGCTCCTTGGGGCGGCGTCACTTTGGTCGGGCGAACCGGCACGCACGGCCTCTCGCCGCGAGCCCGCTTGGCCGCACCGTGCGCAGCGGCTACCCTTGCCAGCCGCGCCCCCCGCGCCTGGAGTCCGCCATGCCCCCGTCGACCTGCAGCCGTACGCGCACCCAGTGCACGCTTGCCGCCTTGGCTCTGCTCGCTGCGTGCGCCAAATCGGAACCCGCGCCGGCCGATGCGGTCGCCGCCACCGCGGACGTCGCAGTGGACACCGCGGCCAACACGGACGTCGCGGTCGCAACGGACACAAAGTCCGGCTGCGCGCCTGCCCCAGTGGCTGCGGGCGCGGTCCGGGCCCGTGCGCTCGCCTGCGCAGACGACTTGCCGCACGGTCGGATGGCCGCGGCGCGCGTCGGCGACCTCGTGCTCGAAAACGCCCGCGCCCGCTTCGTGGTCCGCAAGGGGCCGCACGGCCACGCCATGGCTGGCCTGGTCGGCGGCAATGTGGTGGACGCCGTGGCCTTGGACGCCAAGGGCGCGCAAATCGGCGTCGACCAGTTGCATGAGTGGATTGCCGCGGCTGGCTTCTACCTGGTCTCGCCCGACAGCATCGCGGTCACCCAGGACGGCAGCGGCAAAGATGCTGAGGGTCCGGTGGCGATCGTGCGCGTCACCGGCAAGCTGACCCCATTTCCAGTCGTGCTTGCCGCATTGCCGTTGGAGCCGCCGCCCGCCACCGTGCAGCACGAGTACCTGCTGCGGCCAGACAGCACGCGCTTGGAGGTCCGGACGACCGTGGTGCCGACGACCAAGCAGGCCGAGAGCGTGCTGGTCGCCGACATCGGGCTGTGGGGTGGCGCTGTCGGCGTGTATCGTCCCGGCAAAGGCGACGGGCACAACAGCCTGCCGACGCCAACCCAGCTGCAGGTCGTCGGCCTGGCCCCCATCGACCGCGACCCGCAGGCGCTGCCGTGCGCGGTCGGTTTCGTGGGGGCGGTGGCCAGTTTCGATGCAGGCGCCATCCAGGCGTTCGTGCAGACCGACACCAAGGTGCCCGCCGAGGGCCGCGCGTTTCGGCGGTTTTTGGTCGCGGGCGGCGATGACGGACCGGATCTTGCGGCGGCCATGGCGACGGCGGGCGAACCGGCCGGCCAGGTTTTCGGCACGCTCAAAGGCACGGTTGCCTCGATGCGCCCGGGCGTCGAAGTCGAAATCCTCGGGCCAAAAGGCGCGCCGCTGACCCGCTGCCGACCCGACGGTGCCGGCGCCTACCGGTGTCGGGTGCCAACCACCGCCACGGCCGCGCGCACCATCTGGATCGGCAACGGAAATGCCCAGCAAGGTGGCGGCGGCCAGACTGCGGATGCCGCGGGCAAGGCCTTTGCGGTCACTAGTGGCGCCGAAGTTGCCCTGGACGTGACGGCCCCGCCGGCTGCGATGCTGCAGGTCAAGGTCAAAGATAGCGCGGGGGCGAGCCTGCCCTTTCAGCTGATTGCCCAGCCGCAGGGTGCGATTGCCGCGGCGGGCAACCGCACTTTTGTCGACGCAGACGGTCAGGCAACGTTCGAGCTGCCCGCCGGCACCTGGAAACTGTGGCTGCACCACGGCCCGGAGTTCTCGGTGCACGAAGCCGAAGTCGCGGTGGCGGCCGACAAACCGGCGACCGTGGATGCGACCCTGCAGCGGGTGTTGGAGACCGAGGGGTGGATTGCCGGCGACTTCCACATCCACGCCGAACACAGCGTCGACAGCACGGTGCCAAACCGGCAACGCCTGATCGACGCCGCGGCGGCCGGCATCGAATACGCCGTTGCCACCGACCACGATTTTGTGACCGATTACGCGCCGTTCTTGAAGGAAGCCGGCCTGGTGGGCAGCTTGACGGTGGCGAGCGGCGTCGAGGTGAGCACCGTGGCGCTTGGTCACCACAACGTGTGGCCGCTGATGCCGCAACCGGACCTGCCGGGCAATGGCGCGCCCGAGTGGTTTGGCAAAGAACCCAAGGCGTTGCAGACGTTGCTGCGCGGTGGCGACCCCAAACGGGTGGTGCAGGCCAATCACCCGCGCGGCGCCCAGTCGTACTTTGAGGGCATTGGCCTGGGGCCGCAGACCGACAAGGCCGAACTGGCGTTCGATGCGATCGAACTGCTCAACGGCAAGCGCATGGGCGACACCGAAAAGGTGCTGGCGGACTGGTTCGCGCTGCTGGCGCGCGGCTTGTCCGTTACCGTGACAGCCAACAGCGACACCCACAGCCTGGACGCTGGCGCGGGCGGGGTGCGCACCTGGGTGTGGGTCGGCAAGGACGGCACCGGCAAAGGCCGCGATGTGCAAGGCGTGTTCACCGCCGCGCAAGCTGACGAGGCGTTGCGCAAAGGCAAAGCGGTTGCCAGCGCGGGGCCGCTGCTGGAGCTTGAGTTGGATGCCGGCGGCGCCAAAGCCAGCATCGGCGAGGCGCTCATCACTGCCAAAGCCGAAATGACCGTCCGCGCGCGGCTGCAGGCGCCCGAGTGGATGCCGTTGGGCACCTTGGAGCTCTACCGCGACGGCGGCCTGGTGCACAAAGTCGAGGTGACGGGGACCGCCGTCGTCAAGGGTCGCCGCCTGGCCTTGGTCGAGTTTGCCGCCAAGCCCAAGACCAGCGGGTGGTGGGTGGCGCTGCACCGGCCCAAGGGCAAGGGGGCGAATCCGGTGGTTGGCGACGAGCCGTGGGCGACCACCAATCCGGTGTACGAGGGGGTGGTGCCCGAGTGACGGCGTGGCTGGTTAGGGCCCGCAAAAGATCTTATCGATTTTCTGCGTGGGCCCGTTGCTTGCTCAGTGGGTCGCAAGCTCGCGACTTTGCAAGTCGACTCGCCGCTCCGCTCCGCGCTTGTGTCGACCGACTTGTTTTTACACGGGCCCCAAGAGGGTGTGGCTAAATCATGTCCTTTGCGAGGTCGAAGAGCATGCAGGCAGATCGCGAGCGCGCCCGGAGCGACCGACCGAGGCGCACTCGCAGTGCGCTGACCGAGGAAGCGAGGACGTAAGCCGCGAGATGTCCAGGATCTTCGGCCGTAGCGGACGGGATTTTGGCCACACCCTCTAACTTTCCAGCCGAAGGCTGCCGCGGAAAAGTTGGCTTTTCAGGCCTGACGGCCCTAGCGCGAGGCCCGCCATGCACCTGTCGTTCGCCCTACCGCCCGACCGTACCGCTGACACCGTCCGCGCCGGCTTTGCGGCCCTGGCCAGTGAACTCGTCGGCCGGCCGGTCGTGTTGACACGTGCCTACTGGAGCCCGCTGGACGACCAGAACGGGGCGGGGGCGGCCTACCGGGCGCAGTGGGCCGATGGCGATGTCACCCTGGACGAGACGGTTCAATCGGCCAGCGGCAATCCGCGCGACGGCTATGGCTACGAATTCGAGCACACGCTGCGCATTGCCGGCACCGACCCCGCGGTCGAACTGCGCGCGTGCGGCGGCGGTTGGGAGCCGCTGCCCGCCCAGCTTGATTTGACGCTGCGCGGTGTTCCGGCCGCACGGCTACCCCAACTGCGCCAAACGCTGTGCGACCTGTACGGGGAGGCCGCGGACCGTTGCGCCGAACCCACGCTTGCGTTGGCCAACGCAGAGGCGCTGGCGGCCGCTGGCGAGGTGGAAACGGCCTGCGCGTGGGCCAAACAGGCCATCGCCAGCAGCAACCGCGGCAGCTACGGCCGCGAACAGGTGGTCGAGTGGCTGGCGCGCCAAGCTGAGCCGAGCCTGCAACTGGCCGATCAACTGCGCGAGGCGCCGTGCCAAGTACCGTTGTGGCGTGCCGCACGCGCCGCGCCGCCAAGTGGCTGGCCGGCCCCGGACATCGCCGAAGCGCTGCGCCGGTTGTGCCCGTTCGACCGCGAGCTGGCCGCGGCCGGGCCGTGGTCGGTGCACCCTGACTGGCCGGGCGATCCCGCGGCGTTCGACCCGGACCACACCTGGCAGCGCGCCGTCATCGACGGGGATCACGTCCCGCTCTGGCTTGTCGAGACCGCCATCGGCCACCTGACCGGGCTCGTCGTTGGCCGCGATTGGCAGGTGGTCTATGGCGAAATGCGACCCCCAGATGCGCGGCGGTGGGCCTTCAGCGTGCAGCGCAAGGCCGCGATGCCGGCGGGCGGCCGCGTGCCGGTGGTGCAC
>CAXRHS010000147.1:0-2686 GCA_964230235.1 Myxococcota bacterium | reverse complement strand
TGCGCAATGGGGCTGAACTGCAAGGCGTTGCGCAGTCCGATGGACAGGTGTGGCTTGGCGCGGGCATGACTTTGGCGCAGCTTGCCGTCGATCCGACAGTCCTCGCAACGCTGCCCGCCCTCGCCCACGCCGCGTCGCGCGTCGCCAGCCCGCAAATCCGCAACATGGCCACGCTGGGCGGCAACTTGTGCCTGGACACCCGCTGCCGCTACATCAACCAGAGCGAATTCTGGCGCGACGCCCTGGGCGGGTGCCTGAAGAGCCATGGCAGCGAGTGCCACGTCGTACCGGGCGGCCAGGGCTGCGTGGCGGCGTTGTCCAGCGATACGGCGCCTGCGCTCATCGCCTACGGCGCGACGGTCGAGATTGCGGGCTGGCGCGACGGCGGCGTGGCGACCCGATCGCTGCCCCTGGCTGACCTGTACGACAGCGACGGCACCCGGCATGTGCGCATCGACGCCGGTGAGTTGCTGGTCGGCGTGCGGGTGCCGGTCGTGGCGCCCAACGTTCGCGTCGGTCACCGCAAATGGGCGGTGCGAAAAAGCATCGACTTTCCGCTCATTTCGGTGGCGCTGCGCCTGGAGACGGACGGATCGCTGTTGGCGGGCGGCCGGCTGGTGGTCGGCGTGCTCGGGCCGCGGCCGCGGGTACTCGACCTCAAGGCGCTGGCGGGACGCACGCTGGATGCCCAACTGGCGCGCGACTTGGGCCAGCTGGCGTTCGACCGCTGTCGGCCATTGCCCAACGTGCCCTACGACGCCGACTACCGCAGGGAGCGCTTGGCGGTCGAGGTCAAGCGCCTCGCACTCGGCCTTCTGAACGATGCCCCCCTTTGTTCAGAGCCATGATCTGAAACCAGAATTTAGATCGGCTACCGCGGAACGCCGCGCAGCAAGGCCCCCACCAGCGCGACGGCGTCGCCCTTGGCACCGCGCAAGAAACCGCTGCGCAAGGTGCGCGCGCACGGCAAGCCAGCGTAGCCCAAGCCGGGGTGGCGCAGGCTGACCCCGCGCTTGTGGCTGGGAAACGAACTGGCTCCCAACGCGTCGATGTCGGCGACCAGGTCGAGGTCGCGGCGGTAGCCGGTCGCCAGCACCACCAGGTCGGCGGTCAGACGCTCGCCTTGCGCAGTGCGCACGCCGCCATCGAACAATTCGACGACGGCGCCAAACCGCTGCACTGCACCGGACCCGAGCAGCGAGAGCAGGGCGGGATCCATCAACGGGGCGCGCAGTTGGCAGCGAGACGACAGCGACCACAGCTTGAGATCGAGTCCGGACAGTCGCCACTGCGCGTGACCGAGGATGCCGCTTTTCCAGGCGGACGCATGGGTGGGTACCGTCTTGGCGCACAGACTGACCTGCGCTCCCGCTCGGACGGCCGCCGCCAACACCTGCGCCGCCGAGTTGCCGGCGCCGACGACAATCACCCGGCCCAGCCCACGCAGGCGATCCGGCAGCAGATCACGGACATGCACGACGCCCGCGGGCAACTGGCGGGTGTCCGCGGCAAGCCCCGCACACACCGGAGTGTCGAATTCGCCGGTTGCCAGGATGACGCGCTGCGCCCGCACCACGTCGCCATTCAAGTGGACCGTGAACCCGGTGCTATCACCCGTCACGCGCCGGACGGTTGTACCGAGCGCGAGCGAAAAGTGTTGGCGGCGCGCGAATTGTTGCCACTGTTCCGCGACTTCTTGGGCCGTCGCGAATTCGTCGCCACCGCTCGACACCCAACCATCGGGCGTCGCGTCGAACTGCCGCGGCGACAGGCAGCGCATCGCCGGCCACATGTGCTGCCATGCGCCGCCGGCCAACGGGTTGCGGTCGAGAATGACGGCGTCGATGCCGCGGCGGCGGGCGGCCCACGCGGCGGCGAGGCCGTTGGGGCCGGCACCGACGATGACCAATGGCACGACGTGGGCGGTCACCGCGCCTCCCAATCAACCGCAGCCGCGCGTTCGACGGCCACTGAATGCAGCCTGTCCGTTCGCGCCAACCGCGGCCTGTCTTGTCCAGTCTGGGCGAAAGCTGCGCGGCCCGCAGCGCGCAGTTGCACCGCACCGGCTCCGTGCGCACGGCTGGCGACCGGTGGCCGCTTCGTCAGTTTGGCGCTCACATCGCTGCGCACCGGACCTGTTCCATCCATCATGGCAGCGCCGCCGATCGAGGCCGACGCCGCCGCGGGTTGCCTTGCGCCCGCTGCGCCCCCAAGCCGCGTATCGAACACCCGTTCGCCGCGCGGGGCAACTTGCGGCCGACGGTCAACGATAAGTGCTTGCAACTGTGTGGGATCGGCGTCTCCAGGCCCACCGGACCGGCTGACCAGCTGCGCGCACCCCCCCATTGTTCAGATCCAGAAGTTCATTGACCATTTCGGCAGGACCGTGATCGCGCCTTGGCGGCCAGCACACGCATCGCCAGCGGCGTCAGTTCACTGGCCGCACGCACACAGCCTCGTCGTAGAGCGCGCCGCCCTCGCCGATGTCGGTCAGGCACCCGCGCACCAGCGCATTGGCGGCACGGCCTTCGAAGTAGCCGCCGCCTTTCGGCAAGATGGCGACGTCGCGGCGCTGGCGGCTGTCGAGGCGAATGCGCACCGCAAGCTGGCCGATTGCGCTGCACAGCCGCGCCGTGTCGCCGTCCGCGAGGCCGGCGGCCGACTGCGGGTGGACCGTGAGCTCAAT
>CAXRHS010000146.1:0-2453 GCA_964230235.1 Myxococcota bacterium | reverse complement strand
GAGCGGCTGGCGGCGCTGGTGCAACTGCTGCAGGGCGAGACCACCACCATGTTTTTTCAGTCGCGGGCAAGCGTGCGCGCCGACGAGCAAAAACTGTCGCCGCGGGTGCACCTGGCGCTGTTGCGCGAACTGGGCTGCGTCGAGTTGCCGACCCTGGCGCCGTCGATGGACGACCGCAAGGCGCTGTGGCGTGAGCGCCTGGACGGCAAGGTTGCAGATGCCGAACTGCCCGACATGGTGGCGACGCTGTCGGTGTTCAAGTTTGGCATCGACGAAATCGACCTGACCGTCAACCTGGCGCAGGCGATGGGGCGCCAGCGCACGGTCGGCCAAGGTCGGGTGCTGCAGAGCGATGTCGAGCGCGCGGTGCGCGACGTAGCGAGTTCGCGGCTGGCGGGGCTGGCGACGCGCATCAACGTCCGCGGCCGCTGGGACAACACCATCTTGCCCGAGGACACCCGCGAGATATTGCACGAAATGGTGCGCTTTGGCCGCTTTGCCGGTCACGTGCTCGACGTCCAGGGTTATGGGCGCACGATGGGCTATGGCCGGGCGCTGACCGCGCTGTTTTCGGGTCCGTCGGGCACGGGCAAGACGCTGTGCGCTGGCCTGGTGGCGCGCGATCTCGGCCTGGAGCTTTTTCGGGTGGACCTGGCAAGCGTCGTCAGCAAGTACATTGGCGAGACCGAGGAGCGGCTGAGCAAACTGTTCGACGCCTCGCAAGACGCCGGCATTGCTTTGCTTTTCGACGAGGCCGATTCGCTGTTCGCCAAGCGGACCGATGTGCAGTCGTCGGTCGACCGCTACGCCAATTTGGAAGTGAACTACCTCTTGCAGCGCCTGGAAGACTTTGACGGCGTCGTCATCCTGACCACCAACCACCCCGACAGCATCGATACGGCGTTTTTGCGGCGAATCCGCTTCAAGCCGCAATTCCCGGCACCCGAAGTCCCGGAACGCCAGCGGCTGTGGCAGGTGATGATTCCGGCCGACGCACCGCGCGAACCTGACCTCAAGTTCAAGGATCTCGCGCTGGACTGGGAGTTGACCGGCGGCCAGATCCAAAACGCCATCATCCGCGCAGCGGTGTGGGCGGCCGAAGAGACCAGGCCAATCGGCTACGCGCACCTCAACCGCGCGGCGGAACGCGAATACAAGGACCAGGGGCGCGTGGTGCGCCAATATCCCGACGACTGACCCGCGTAGGAGGACCGGATGGACAAGGACAAGTTCATGGACGTGCTGCAAAAGATCGTGGCCGGTTTCGAGGATCCGGTGTTCCGCGAGCAGTTTGCGGCGGCCAAGGGCGCGGGCGACGTCGCGCGGATGATGGAACTGCCGGGGCAGATCCAGTCGCGCGCTTTCGCGGCGCACGGCCTGGATGTGGCGACGGGGACCGCGCTTTTCAAAGAGGCGGGGCGCAAATTCGGTCTGGATGACGATGTGGCGCCCTGGCTGAGCCGCATGCGCGCCGCGCTGTGACGGCAACAATTCAGGGCACCAATCCAGTCGACCTGAGCGCTGGCGTGGTCGCTGTCGATTGCGACCTGCCGACGCCAAGCCGCCACCTGTCCGGCGCCGATGTGCGAATTGAGTGGCGCTGGCTGGCCGCGCAACGTGCGGTCGTGGGCGAGCTGTGGGTGGGGCGCGACGGAGAAGGGCTGCCGGGTCACGTGCACGGGGGCTTGCTGGCGGCCGTGTGCGACGAGGCGATGGGCTGGGCGTGCTGGATGCACGGTTACGCCGCACCGGGTGCCGCGACGGCGTTTGCATACCGGATGCCCGTACAACCGGGCGAAGCGCTGCAGCTGCGGGCCTGGCTGGCTGGCGCTGCGGGACGCAAGTTGGCGTTGCATGCCGAAATCAAGCGGATGGATGCAGTTGCCGTGGCGGCGACCGGGGACTACGTGGCGATCCGGCCAAAGGATCTGATCCCGTTCGCGGGGTGGCCCGGGGTCGATCGCTTCGAGTCGGCGCAGTGGCTGGCGCGCTGGCCTTTGCGTCCAAAGTAGGGGCTCGCAGACCATCCGTTCCGATGCATGGCTGCGGCGCTACGCTGCCGGGTGCAGGGCATGCGCGTGGGTGTGGCAGTCCATCGGCCACGACGGTACGCGCCAGTTCGAATTGAATTGTACTTGCGAGGACCTTACGGCGTCGAAGAATCCACGCGGACCGTCTTGCACGCGGCGAGGGCGAGATCCAGGTAGTCGGGCGGCGCGGTGCAGATCGCAAGCAGTGCCCACAGGCCGGCCCGGCGCGCGGCCCACACCTGCTGAACCGGACCCTCGACCGCCTTGACGACCCACCACAGGTCGCCGGCATCGCCGGTCGACGCCAAATCCTTGCTGCCAATCTCGGTCGCCGCGGCAGCCAGGTGCGCGGCGCTGGCCAGCGGGCGGCGCGAAACAGCGACCACGATGCCATAGCCGCTGCCGCGAATCGGTCGCTCGAAG
>CAXRHS010000145.1:0-11739 GCA_964230235.1 Myxococcota bacterium | reverse complement strand
CGCTCATCGACTCCGGCCAGCCGCTGGACTGGCCCAATTGCCGGCGCATCTTGCGCGAGGTCTGCGACGCGCTGGCGTATTCGCACAAGCAGGGGCTCATCCACCGCGACATCAAGCCGGCCAACGTGTTCCTGCTAACCGACGGCAAAGCCAAGCTGCTGGACTTTGGCATCGCCACCAACCCGGGCGGCGCCAGTTCCGGCCCGGGCGGCAAGGTCATGGGCACGCCGTATTACATGAGTCCGGAGCAAATCCTGGGCCAGCCGCTCGACGGCCGCGCCGACCTGTACTCGCTCGGCATCATGGCCTACGAGATGTGCTGCCGAGAATTACCGTTTGACGGCGACACCTTGCAGCAGCTTTTTGCGCGCCACATCAACATGCCGACGCCAGACCCGCGCTGGGTGATTCCCGAGATTCCGGACGACCTGTGCGAGTTCATTCGCCGCACCACTGCCAAGCTGCCCGAAGACCGCTTTGCCAGTTGCTCCGAGGCCGCCAATTTTCTCAAGGCCGCCGCCGAAGTGCCCGTCCTCGACCGCTTTGCGATGAGTTCGCTGTCCGTCACCTACCACGCCAGCAAGCGACAGTTGGTCGAGCGGGTGCTGGCCGAGGCGGTCGCCAAGCTCGAAGGCCAGAGCGGCGTTGCGCTTTTCGCGGCGCACCGCGGGGCGGTCGAGGACGACGTCAACTAGCCCACCCGGCGGTTGTCAGCCTTCCCTCGGGCTTGGGGGTACTGCTTGGCAGCGCGGACGTCTGCGGGACCAGCCCTGCCGCTCAATCGGCGACGGCCGTGACTGGCCTGCCGAAAGGGCCCGTGCAAGATCTATTCGATTTTCCACGTTGGCCCGTTGCTTGCCAAGTGGGTCGCAAGCTCGCGACTTTGCAAGTCGACTCGCCGCTCCGCTCCGCGCTTGTGTCGATCGACTTGTTTTTGCACGGGTCCTAAGGTCCGGCACCGCAACCGATGCGCGCCGTGGGCCGTTTGCAGCGCCATCGCAGCACGGCTACCATAGCGCGATGACACGGCGGCGACCTTGCGCCGGTCAAGAGCGAGGCAAGCAACGATGGGTGGGCGCCGCGGCGGCAACGTGCGTGGGCTGGCGGCGACGTCAGCCTTTGTGCGGGCCTGTGCGTCGGTCGCGTTGCTGAGCGGTTGCCCTGCAAGAGATCGACACCAATCCAGACAGCTACGCATGCCTGACCGCCGACGAGTGTCGGCTGGCGTCCAACCCTGTCGACGTCGCGGTCGATGCCGCGCCGGCCGATGCACAACCCGAAGACACCGCGGCAGATACCCCTGCCGACCCTGGGCCGGGCGACAGCACTGCGCCCGACGCCGACGCACTGCCGCAGACCCACGCCGACGCCGACGCGATTGCGGATGCGGACGCCAGCCCGAGCGATGCCGAAGCGGACGCCACCCAGGTGCAGGCCGACGCCAGCGCCGGTGCCAGCGGCGATGCCACCGCCAGCGTCGATGCCGGTCCCGTGTGCGCCGGCTCCTGCGACGACGGCAACCCCTGCACCAAAGACGCCTGCACGGCCGGCGTGTGTAGCCACAAGCCCGAGACCGGCCTGGCTTGCAACGACGGCGACGCGTGCACCGCCAACGACGCCTGCAAGACGGGCGCGTGTACCGGGACCAAGACGATGTGCACCGCGGTCGACGGCTGCCACTTGGCCGGCATCTGCAACCCGACCACGGGCACCTGCTCGGCACCGCTCGCCGCCGACGGCACGCCTTGCACCGATGGCAACGTGTGCACGGTCGGCGACGCCTGCCAGTTCGGCGTGTGCCTACCCAAGGCGATCACCGACTGCGACGACGGCAACCCGTGTACGGTCGGGTCGTGCGCCTCGGCCAAAGGCTGCACCTGGCTCGCCAAAGTGGGCGGCGAGGCGTGCGACGACGCCAACCCGTGCACCGACAAGGACGTGTGCACGGCAGGCAAGTGCGCCGGCAAGGCGACCGCGTGCAGCGATGGCAACCCCTGCACCGCGGACTATTGCGACACCGTCAAGGGCTGCGTCGGCATTCCGAGCGCGGCGACCTGCAGCGACGGCAACGCCTGCACGGTCGGAGACGGCTGCGCGGACGGCGCGTGCAAGGCAGGGGCAAACAAGCCCGACTGCGACGACAAGAACGCCTGCACCAAGGACAGCTGCGCCGAAGTCAGTGGTTGCGTGCACACGGCGAGCGCCGAAGCCTGCGATGACGGCAACAAGTGCACCACCGGCGACAAGTGCAGCAACGGCACCTGCGCCGCCGGAACCTGGTCCTGCCAGTGCCAAAAAGACGCCGACTGCGCCAACAGCAACCCCTGCGCGATTGCCATCTGCAGCGGCAACCAGTGCGTGTACAGCACCAAATCGGGGCCGTGCGATGACAAGAACCTGTGCACGACCGGCGAGACCTGCGCCAACAGCGCGTGCGGCGGCGGCAAGCCCGTGGTCTGCGACGACGGCCAGGTCTGCACCGCCGACGCCTGCGACCCGGCCAAGGGCTGCGCGTCGGCGCCCGCGCCGGTGCAGGACAGCAACTGCGGCACCAACGGCGTGGTCAGCAACGGCAGGTGCTATCGCTGCATTGCGGTCAATGACCTCAAGGCGGATGCGGCCGAGGTCGAGTGCGCCAAGTTGGGCATCGACGCCCACCTGGTCAGCATTGCCAGCGTCGGCGAGAACAACGCCGCCTATTCGGCCCTGCAGAAAGGCTGCGCGGCGTCGCAAGCCTGGATCGGCATCGGCGCCACGAGCGCAGCGGCCGCCCAGTGGACCGACGGATCGGCCGTGACGTACGTCAACTGGGGCGCCGGTGGCCCTTTGCCGGGCACCTGGGCGGCGTCCATGCTGGCCGCGGATGGCAAGTGGACGTCAACCTTCGACACGGCCAAGACGCTCAAAAGCGCGCTGTGCGAAAAGCCTTACGAAAAGCCTTGCGACGACGGCAGCGTGTGCTCGGCAACGAGTTTTTGCCAGGCAGGCAAGTGCACGGCCGGTTTTGCCGCCGCGCCGTGTGACGACGGCAAGCCGTGCACCCAAGACAGCTGCGACCCGGTCAAAGGCTGCGTCGCCCTGACCTTGGCCGATGGTGCAAACTGCGGCAGCGCCACCTGTAGCGCTGGCGTCTACACCGGAATCAGCACCTGCAAAGCCGGCGCGTGCGTCACGCCAGCCAACAAGCCCTGCGACGACGGTAACGTCTGCACTGCCGACACCTGCGACGTGGCCAAGGGCTGCGCCAGCACCGCCAGCGGCACCGCGGCGTGCAGCGACAACAACCCGTGTACGACCGGCGACGCTTGCGCCAACGGCACCTGCAAGGCCGGCTCGGCCACCCTGGCATGCGACGACGGCAACAACTGCACCGACGACAAGTGCGAAACCGGCAAGGGTTGTACCACCGCGCCCAAGACCTACTCCGGCCTGTCGTGCGCTGGCTTTACCTGGAACAACCACTGCTACGAGGCCTTTCCCATCAACGGCGGCTACGCGGCGATGGTCAGCAAGTGCCAGGGGTTGGGCGGCACGCTGGCCACCATCCATTCGGCAGACGAGAACGCCCAGGTGCTCGCCGCGGCCAACAAGGCGTGCGGCAACGCCGTCGGCAAGGGCGGCTTCTTTGGCCTCAAGCAAGCGAGTGCCACGGACAATGCGAGCGATCAGTGGATCGACGGATCGCCGGTCACCTACACCAACTGGTACGCCGGCGAACCCAATGGTGCCAACGAACCCTATGGTGGCATGTGGCTCGACGCCGGCACCTGGAACGACTTCGGCGAACCCATCAACGGCGACTGTGCCGTGTGTGAGCGCCTGCTCGGCCCGGCTTGCAACGACGCCAGCATCTGCACCCAGGGCGACGTGTGCAGCAACGGCGTGTGCGGTGGTGTGCCCCTTTCGTGCGACGACAAGAACGCGTGCACCGCCGAGGCCTGCGATGCCAAGCTCGGCTGCACCTTCACGGCTCTGGCTGTGGGCGCTGCCTGCGCCGGGGCAAGCTGCGACGGCGTCAAATACGCAACCAAATCGACCTGCCCGGCCGGGTCATGCGTGCAGAGCGCGCCGACCACCTGCAACGACGGCAAGGACTGCACCTGGGACCTGTGCGACCCGGCCAAGGGGTGCGTGGCGATCGCCTACACCTGCGCCGACAACAACCCGTGCACCGACGACAAGTGTACGGGCGGCCTCAACTGCAGCTTTGCGGCAGTCAGCGACGGCGCGGCGTCTTGCAAGGGCGAGATGTGGCGCGGCCACTGCTACGAGGCCGCCACCGGCAGCAACCAGACGTTGGAAACAGTTGAAGCCGCGTGCGCGCAGAACAAGGGCTGGCTTGCCAGCATCCACAGCGCGGACGAAAACGAGGCCGTCCGTCTTGCGGCCAGCAAGGGTTGCGGCAGTGTCGGTGAGGCGCTGTTCGGCCTCGTTCAAGCCAGCACAAGCGACAACGTCAACCACAAGTGGCTCGATGGCACACCGTATTCGTACCAGAACTGGAGCGCGGGCGAACCCTCGCTGGCCAGCGAACAGCGAACGCGCATGTACAAGGCGACCGGCAATTGGAACGATACCACCATGACCACCGGCAGCATGTGCTGGGTGTGCGAGCGCGTGCCCGGCACCACCTGCAACGACAACAATCCGTGCTCGGTCAACGATGCGTGTTTTCTTGGCGAATGCACGGGCGCACCGCAAACCTGCGACGATGGGGTCGCCTGCACTCTCGATCAGTGCACGGCGGCTTCGGGTTGCAGCAGCGCCGCCGGCAAGAAAGGCGCGCAATACACGCCGCTGTTTTGCGACGGAACCACCTCTAGCAAGCAATGCACGACCGCCGGCGTGTGCGAAAGTGTGCCTGCCACCTGCGCCGGCAAACAGTGTGGATTTGACGGTTCGGCCGGCGACTGCGGCAAGTGCGCGCTGACCAGCGTGTGCACGGCCGCCGGCCAGTGCGCGCTCAAGGCCAACTACGCGCAGCCCGAAAAGGTACTTGTCTCTGGCGGCGCGTTTGCCATGGGCTGCACGGCCTGGAACGACACCTTTTGCGCCACCGACACCTTGCCGCGCCATGTTGCCTACATCAACAGCTTCTACCTCGACACCAACGAAGTGTCGCAGGCCAAGTACAAGACCTGCGTTGCCGCTGGCAAGTGCACGGTGCCAGGCGGCGGCGGCTACGACACCACGGACGACAACAAGCCGATCGTCAAGCTGACCTGGGCGCAGGCCAAAGCCTATTGCACCGCAGCAGGCGGCGACCTGCCGACCGAAGCGCAGTGGGAGTTTGCCGCGCGCACCACCGACAAGGGCGTGAGCAACACCATCTATCCGTGGGGCAACAACTGGCCGCCCCCCAACCTGGCCAACATCGGCAATACCGGTATTGTGTCGCTCGGCGACCCCTACCCCAATGCCCACGACGCCAGCTTCTGCTACGGGAAAAACTCGGTCGGCGCCTGCAACATGATCGGCGACGTCAGCGAGTGGATGCGCGACTACTACGCCAGCAACTACCCGACCAACCTGACCGTCAAAGACCCGCTCAATGCCACCGTCAACGCCTTGCGCGCGTTTCGGGGCATGAGCTGGTTCTATTCGCTGACCAGTGAGGCGGCCCCGTACCGGCGCTTCTTCTACGACCCCAATGTCGTCTATACCAATATTGGCGTGCGGTGTGCTTATGAATTCAAGCAGTAGCCGAGGTTTGCGCGCGGACCCGCGCCGCGCGACAATCGGCCAGCGGCGCACCAGGGCGCCCAGGTTCACCCGACTGTGAGCACCACCGACCTGTACCCCGCCGGCATCGTCCCGAGCGCGTACGTGCGGTTCTGCCCGCAGTGCGACGCCGAGACCGCCGAGCGGGTGTGCCCGGCCGACGGCACCGCCACGCTGATGCGCGATGCCCCGACGCCCAACCTGTCGGTGCTGCAGCCCGGCTACATCTTGAACCACCGCTATCGCCTGGAGCGTGAGCTCGGCCGCGGTGGCTTTGGCGCGGTGTTTGAGGCCCGCCACACTGGCACCGGTCAGCAGATGGCGGTCAAGGTGCTGTTCTCGGCCGGCGACCGCACCTCGCTCAAGCGCTTCTTCCGCGAAGCGCGGGTCACGGCGCAGCTCAAAAGCAAGCACACCATCCGGGTGTTCGACTTCGGGCAAGACGACAATGGCCTGGCCTACCTCGCGATGGAGATGCTGCACGGTAAGCCACTCATCGATGAGCTCAAGGATCGCCTGCGCGCCAACCGTGCCTTCAGCGAAAAAGAGGCCATCGACATCGGGGTCGCCGTCTGCAAAAGCCTGCACGAAGCGCACGCGGCCGGCCTGGTGCACCGCGATCTGAAGCCGCACAACATCTTTTGTGCCCAAGACGAGGACGGGCTGGTCTACAAGGTGCTCGACTTCGGCATTGCCAAAAGCACCGACCAGTCGCTGACCGGCGGCAGCATCTTGGGCACCGTCGCCTACATGAGCCCCGAGCAGGCCCAGAGTATCAAGCTCGACGGCCGCAGCGACCTGTACAGCCTGGGGATTACGCTCTACCAGTTGGTGGCGGGCGAAGTGCCGTTCATCGGCGAGACCCCGGTGCAGACGCTGATGATGCACATCACTGCGCAACCGGCACCGCTGGGCCCACGGGCGTTGGTGCCGCTGACCGCACGCTTTGAGGGGGTGGTCGAGCGACTGCTGGCCAAGGACCCCGAAGCGCGTTACGCCGCGCCCGGCGAAGTCGTGGCCGAGCTGGACCCGCTGCGCTCGATTGCCAGCGACACCAGCAAAGCCAAGCCGGTGACGGTGGTCGCGGCCAATGCGGGCCTGAACGCCTTTGGGTCGCAACAAGATGAGACCATGGCCGACTCGACCGGCGGCACGGCGGCGTACAAAAGACCAACCGGCCGCCACCCCAGCGCCGCCAGCCTGGCCGTGGCAACGGCGCGCCCGGTTGCGACCGGCGCAACGGTGATGGATGCCACTGCCGGCATGCCGGCGGGTGTGCTGGCGGAAACTGCCGGACAGGCCAACCCGCTGACGCCAATGGTCGAAGCGTCGCTGGCACCTGCCAGTGGCTCGGCCATCAAGTGGATCGCCGTTTTGGTTGGTGCGGCTGTCGTCGCGGTGGTGGCCGTCCTGGCGCTGGGTCCCAAGGCGGACGAGCCAGGTTCGGCAGCCGGGGCCACGGCAGCACCAGCGCCCAGCGCTGCCCCTGCCGGCCCGCCAGTGGCTGTTCCGCCAATTGCGCCCGCCCCGCCAGCGCCCGTGGCGGCAGCTGCGGCACCGACGCCTGCGGCCGCTGCCCCTGTCCCGGTGCCTGTCCCCGTGCCTGTCCCTGTCCCCGCGGCTGCCCCAGCGCCTGCTCCCGAACCAGCACCGCACGCGGCTGGCGTGCCTGCCGCCCACGACCCCAAGCCAGCGGCGCCGGCCAAGAAGAAAAGCGACAGCAAGCCCAAAGGTGGTGTCAGACCCGCCCTGGAGCGAGAACTGTGAGCGCTGTTCTGCGCGCGCTTGCCCTGGCGCTGGCGCTGTGCGCGGGGGCAACGGTGCCGGCGCTTGCCGATGACGGCCCGGCGGCGGCCGCGCTGGAAAAAGAAGCCAATACTACCGTCGATCAGGCCTTCAAGGACTTTGAGGCCAAGAAGTACCGCGAGGCCGCGCAGGGCTTCTTGCGCGCCTACGAGATGACCGGCGGCAAGTTTCCCAAGCAGCTGCGCAATGCCGCCAAGGCCTACACCACCGGTGCGCTCTACGAAGAAGCCGTGCAGGTCTGGGAGCGTCTGACCAACCTGCCGCGCGCCGACGAAGCGACCCGCCGCGAAGCCAAGGAACAGTTGGCCGCAGTGCGCGCACAGTGGTCCGATCAGCTCAAGGGTCAAGGCGACGCCGCCCACAAGGGCAAGCAGAGCCGCGCCGCCGCCGACGCCTACGTGCGCGCGTTTCGGGCCAGCGCACGCAGCCGCGGCGATGTGCTGGAACTGGCTGCCAAGGACTACGAAGCGGCCAAACGGCTGGACGATGCCCACCTGGCATGGACGGTGCTGGAGCGCCTGTCCGGTATCGATGCGGCCACCGCCAAGTCCGCGCGCGAACAGGGCGTTCGCGTCTTGGACGCCACCCGCGGCCACGCCGCGGCCAATCAGGGCTTGGACAAACTGGCGGCCGGCCAGTTTGCGGACGCAGCCGGGCAGTTGCTGGCGGCGTTTGATGCGACCCGCGAGCGCACCCACCTACGGCTGGCGGCGCACTGCCTGGAAGCGGCAGAGCAGTTCGACCAGGCACTGGCGACCTGGAGCCGCTACGAACTGCACGATCCGACGAGCCTCCTGGGCACCGACGAGGCGCGCAACCGCCAGAAAGCCTTGCGGCGCACCAAGCTCAAGAATGAGGCCAAGGCGGCGGCGAGCGCTGGCAACCACGCGGCGGCCGGCGAAGC
Organism: Myxococcota bacterium; assembly: GCA_964230235.1. Taxonomy (GTDB): domain Bacteria; phylum Myxococcota_A; class UBA9042; order UBA9042; family UBA9042; genus SXRM01. The sequence goes on along the minus strand of CAXRHS010000145.1, from coordinate 3,308 downwards.
GTGGCTGGCCATGTACGACGTCAGTCAGGAGCGCGACGTGGTGGCCCTGCGCGAAGCGGCGCAGGCGTTTGAGCAGGCGGGCGCGACCGAGCGCGCGGTGGGCCTGTGGCAGCGGCTGGCCGACAGCCCCTACGCCAGCGATGCCGAGCGCGCGGCCGCCGTGGAGCGCAAAGCCGAGGCCGGCAAAGCCAAGCCCAAGCCGGTGGTGGTGGTGGCGGTCGAAAAGCCGGCCGATCCCGGGCTGGCGGTGCGCAAGGACCCGGTGGTTCCGTCGCCGCCGGCACCGTCCGCGAGCGGCGACCGCATGTGCACGGCGTGTTGGGCGCTGGTCGGCGGCGGCGCGGCCGTGCTGCTCGGCAGCGGTACGCTGGTGTACCTGGCGCGCGATGACCAGTCGCTGCGGCTGACGGCGGTGCAGAACAAGAACAGCGACGGGCGCATTGTCGGCATCACCCACCAAGAGGCGGTGTCGCGGCAAGAGCGCAACTTTACGCTCAACAGCCTGGGCGTTGCGGGCACGGTGGGCGGGCTGGCGGCGGTGGCGGGTGGCGTGCTGCTTAAGCTGGTGAGCGGGCCGGCGGCCAGTGCGCAACTGGAGCCGATCTTTGAGCTGAATCCGACGGGTGTGGTCGTCGGCGCGCGGTACTGACAGGATCGCGATGACCGCTGGTCATCGACGATTGCCGTCGTTGCTGGCTGGGTGGCTCGCCAGCTCGCGGCCTGGGCGGCCGACTCGCGGCTCCGTTTTTGGCGGGCGGATGGGTGGCAGGTCGCTGCCAGTGCGGGCGCAGCTGCCCTGCATGCGCGGGCGGCGGACCACGAGCACCCGCCCTCGCGGAGCGGCTTGGCGATCCCAAGTGGCTGGGATTGGTATCACCTACCCCAAATCTGCCCCTGCAACACCGCCGTCGGCGGATTGGGTGCCGGATTCCACGGGTAGTGGTAGTAGCCCGCCCCGGCGTGGATGCTCGGCGCCGCGCCCTGGAACAAGCCAAAGCCGATGCCGGCATCCTGGCTGTCGCTGCCGTCGTTGTCGGCGGTCAGGCCAAAGCGACAGCCGCCGTGGCTGCTGGTGCCGGTGTGCCAGCCGAAGCGGTGCCACGCGTTGGCGCCCCATACGCCGCCCGAGGTAATCGACTTCCAGGTCGCGGTCAGCAGGTTGTTGGTGCCCTGCGCGGAGCCCGGCGGCGTGCCGTTGGCGAGGTTGCGGGCGGTGCTGCCGGAGTGGTTGACGGTTTCGCAGGCGTAGGCGCCGCCGTTGAACTTGGCGATGCAGGCGCGCGTGCTGGTGATGGTCAAGGTGTAGAAGGCGCGCGACACCTTGTCGGCGTTTTCGGCGGGGGCGGGCACGGCGCCGCCGGTGTCGTCGGTCTTGGTCCAGACGGCGTCGGTATAGCCCCACGGCGAATTGCTTGAGGTCTTCATCAGCAGCGTCCAACCGCCGCCGCTCAAGTCGCAATAGGCTTGAAAGGCCGCGCTCGCTGCCGGCGGCTTTATCCAGTACGGGCCGTCTTGGGTCTGGTCGCCGGAGTCCAAAATCGCCTTGCAGGATGCCCCTGGGTTGGCGGCGTCGCTGCCCAGGCCGCTGACCTTGGCAAACGGCTTCCAGGCCTTGCCGTTGCACACCACCAGGGCTTGCAGCGCGGTGTTGTAGTAGGCCACGCCAATGGCACTGGCGTCGCAGACCGCCGGATCCTTATCGGCGTTTTGGAAGCGGAAAAGCTGGGCCTGCTGCATATTGAACTTGAGCGCGCCGCCAAACGACTGCTCGCCCTTCCAGGCGTTGTTGCCGGCCAGGGCGCCATAGCCGCTCAGGTCAGGGCCGCCTTGCAAGTCGCTGTATTTACCAGAGATTGCCACCTTGGCCAGCTTGCCGCCGGCCACCAGATCGTCGGCGACTTTGTCGTGCAGGTGCTTGGCGGTCACGCAGCCGGTGCACTGCAAGCCCTTGGCGGTGCCCGCCTCGTCGGCAAAGGCGGCGTTGTCGGCGTTCTTGGCCGTGTCGGCCAGCTTGGCGGTGTTGGCGCCCAGTGCAAAGTTGGCCGAACCTCCCGGCGATTCGGCGGCCGCCCAGTTGAAGTTGACGTGGTTGCTGCCCACCGCGCCGTTGGCGATTTTTTCGCCGGTGACGGCGCCCTTGCCCAGGTCGTCGGCACCCACGCAACCGGTGCAGGCCAGGTCGGCCGCTTGCGCCGCCACCAGCGCATGCACGGCCGCCGGCACCCGCAGCAGCGGCTGGCGCGGCAATTCCGCTTCGCCGGCCACCGTGATGCCGACGAAAAGCGGCTTGCTGCCCGCGACCGTCGCCGAGTCGAGCGCCACTTGCGCCGCGCCCAGGGTCAGCGAAAACACCCCGCCGGTCACCGACACCTGCAAGAACGACTCGTAGAACAGCGGCTTGCCGCCCGTCTGCACGTCGTACAAGCCGACCGCCATCGCGTAGCCGCCGTCGGCGACCGGCCCTCCCGCCGAGCTCAGGCGGCCCTGGGCGGCCAGCTGCAAGGGTTCGGCTGCGGCCGGGGCAGCGCACAACGACACGCTCAGGTTCAAGCTCAGGGTCACGGCCAGGGTCAGCGTCAGGTTTGTGCGTGGCGTCAGATAGCGGTGCATGGCGAACTCCGGGCCGCAGCGGCCACCGCCCGATCGTACGGTGCAAGGACTGATGGTGCAATGGTGGCGGTGGACCGAGCGTCACCCACACTGCACCAGTTCGCCACACCACCCACCAATTCGCCGGCCCAGCACCAGCTTGCGATGCACAAGAGGGCCGCGCGCAATCCCCGTTTGCATGCGCACCCGCGACCTGGCCGGGCCGCGGCAATGTGGGCAGCAAGGGCCGGCGGTGCAGCCGCATCCCGATTTGACACTGCGCCCTTGGCGCGCGCAGCATCCGCGGGGCGGCCGGTCGCAGCAAGACAAGCCGGGCGCCGGGATGGTCCATGCAGCGCATTTTCTTGTTCGCGGCCGCCGCGCTGGCGGCCGCTGCCTGTACCGCTCCGCCGTCGACCGGCGGTAGCGGGGCCGCCACCGCCGATGCGGTCGCAGGCGATGCCAGTCTGGCCGACGCCGCCGCCGGCGACGCCAGCACCGCGATCCGTTCGACCGACCTCGGGTCAGAACTGGCCAGTGCAGTCGATGCGGCCGGCGAAACCAGCGAACCCGACGGCGCGCGCGGCGCGGACGTCCCGTCCGATTCCGGCGCGCTGACCGATGCCGCGGCGACGGCCGACAGCGGGTCGGGCGCAGACGCCAGCGACGCCGCCTCGACGCCCGACGGTTCTGGTGACGCCGGCGGCGATGGCCAGAGC
>CAXRHS010000144.1:0-2285 GCA_964230235.1 Myxococcota bacterium | reverse complement strand
GACCACGCTATTGCGCACCCACGTCGGCGCGGACCCGGTCGAGACCCCAGCGGTGCGGTTGTTGCGACTGAGCGAGTTGGCGAGGTCGAGCGCGCACGCGGAGCCCGTTGCGACCGCGCCCATGCCCCACGCTCCGGTTTTGGCATCCACTTGCGTTCCCTCCAAGACGCTGCCGGCCGACCCCGCCCAGGTTGCGCCCTGGAACGTGGACTGGGCCATGCACGCCAACCCTGCGACATGGTTGCCGACCGACCGGCCGCCGCGCAGCGCGACCCGGCCGCCGTCGGCCGCCAGCAGGCCATAGCCCGCGGTATCTGGACCAGAGGCGGTGTCGCGCACCTGGGTTGCGCTCAGCGTCCAGGTGGATCCAGCGCCATGCGCCAGCGCCCCAGCGGTGCGGTTGTCGCGCACCATACCGTGGCGCAGCGTGCCCTTTCCGCCGTTGATGGCGACCAGGCCGAAGCCGCCGCGGCCGTCGCTCGACCGGCCCAAGGTGTGGTCGATGACCGTATGCGCCAAATTGATGCGCGCGCCAGACGAGTCGACCACGACGCCTGCGGTCCGGTTGGCCGTCAGGCGCACCCAGCGGCCGTCGATGCGACTCTCTTCGCCCGCGAACAGACCAAAGCCAAACTCACCTTCGACGATGGAGCGTGTGCTTTGCACCAACACCCGCTCCAGGCGCACCAGCGAGCCCGGCGACAGCACGCCGATCCCCGCCAGACGATTGCTGAACAACCGCGCATCGGTCAGGTCCAACACCGCGCCCTCGGCCGCCCATACGCCAGCGCCACTGCCCGAGAGCGCGGCGGAGGCTTCGGTGTTGTCGATGATCAGACCGCGTGCGACCACCTGCGTGCCTGCACCGGTCGCGCACAGTCCACAGGATCGGTTGCCGCTCAGGCGCATGCCCACTGCGGTGAGGCGCCCACCAAAGTCCAGTTGCACGCCGCGGCCCTGGTTGCCCTTGCTGTCGCTCAACGTGCCGTCGATGACAACACCGGTCACCGAAGCCTCGGCGCCGCTGGCGACCCGCATGCCAGCGCTGTGGTTGGCATAGGCGCGCAGCGAGCGCGCCGACAGTTTGCTCTCGCTGTCGATGTCGACACCGCGGCCAAACCCGCCGGTGACCGGCGAAACCTGGGTGCGATCGACGACGACGCGGTCCACGACCAATGTGGATCCCGGATCGTTGGCCACCATGCCGATGCTGGTGCTGTTCGACACGCGCACGTCGATCAGGTCGACGCGAGCGCCGTCGCCCGCAGCTGCCCCGGTGCCGTACCCTTTGCTATCGACATCGGTATCCGCGATGACACTTTCTTCGACAACGACCCGATGGTCCGCGCCAATCGCGCCAACGCCGACCGAATACACCTTGTGGACATAGACGCGCTGCAGCCGCAATAGCGCGTTGGGGCTGTCCAACGTCAGTGCACCAAGGGATTTGCCGGTCAGGGTCACGTTGCGCAGGATGAGTTCGCTGCCCTTGGGCAGTCCGACGGCCATGGCCGCGCCAACTGGAAATGCGTCGGCGTGCAGAACAACCATCGCCGCGCAGCGACCCTTGAGCATCAGTGGCTTGCTGATCTTGGACGATCCAGGGTAGCTGCCGGCCGCCAGGTGTACGGTCGATCCTGCCGGCACTGTTGAGATAGCCACGTGCAAACTATGAAAATGACTAGACTTCTTGCCATTGCCTCCGGCCGGCGCCGCCGGATCGACGAAGGCGTCGAGGGGCGAATCCTCGGCACCGCCAAACGGATCCGTGCCGCATAGCCCGGGGTCCGGCACGCACGGCGGCAGATCGACGCCACCTGACGCTTTGGGGTCGACGATGAAGCCTGGCGGGCACGTCCAGGGAACGCCGACCGGTATACAAGTGCCGCCCTCGGCCGGCATGGTGCCAGCCGGGCAGGGCCCGGGAACATCGGCCGCGCACGGATAGACGCTGCCGCCTTTGCCGGTCGCGCAAAACCGCGTTTCGTGTACCGCTGGCAGCGGCGCGGGCGTGGCGTCGGCGGCCAGGTCGAAACGAGGCAGAACAGGCATCGGCCCGACACCGGCCGGCTCACAGAGGTTGGCGCCGGCCATGCCTGGCGCCGTTCCTGCGGGGCAGGGTGGCGGCGCACCGGTGGCCGTACGGTCCGAACCGGGCACATAGTTTGCACCTTGAACCGGGCACATGGTTTACACTCGGTCGACCCCCAAAAGGAGCGATCGCCATGGCCTGGAAAACGGTGGGACTCATGGAACTTCGAAAGGAATTTATCGAGATGCACGCC
>CAXRHS010000143.1:0-2124 GCA_964230235.1 Myxococcota bacterium | reverse complement strand
GGACGACGACTGCAAAGCGACGGGCGGCAGCGGCAGCCTGTGCGTCGACCTGGGGGCGGCCGGGCGATTCTGCGGCATCGCGTGCCCGGCGGGCGGCTGTCCGCAGGGGTACACCTGCGCCGATGCGACCGGCAGCTCGGGTGCAAAATCCAAGCAATGTCAACCATCTGAACAAAGCCCCCCCACGTGTTTGTGCTCGCCTGCGGCGATAGCCGCCAAGCTCTCGACCCCGTGCACCGTCCAGAACACGGCGGGCACGTGCGGCGGGGTGCGGGCCTGCGGGGCTAGTGGACTGTCGGCGTGCAGTGGCAAGGTGGCGAGCGCCGAGAGTTGCAATGGCCAGGACGACGACTGCAACGGCCAGACCGACGAAGGCCCGCTGTGCGACGATGCCAACCCATGCACGGTGGGCGACGCCTGCCCGTCCGGGGCGTGCACACCGGGCGTACCCAAAGTCTGCGACGACCAGAACGACTGCACCGACGACGCGTGCGACCAGGCCAACGGCAAATGCACCTACGCGCCGAGCGACGGCGTGGCGTGCAGCGACGGCAACCCGTGCACGCAAGGCGAAAAGTGCGCCGCGGGCGTGTGCGCGGGTGGCGTCGCCCAGCCTTGTCCTTGCGGCAAAGATGTCGACTGCGCCAACCAGGAAGACGGCGACCTGTGCAACGGCACGCTGTACTGCGATCCGGGCACCAAGAAGTGCACCCTGAATCCGTCCAGCGTCGTCGCTTGCCCGGCAACCGGCAACGCCTGCACCACAAATGGCTGTTTGCCCAAGACCGGGCAATGCCAGGTCGCCAACTTGCCGGACACCACCACCTGCAGCGACGGGCTGGCCTGGACCGAAGGCGACAACTGCCAGGCTGGCAAGTGCGAACCCGGGGCCGCGACCAAGCTGTGTGGCAGCACCGCCGAGTGCGCCAAGTACGAAGATGGCGACCTGTGCAATGGCACGCTTTTCTGCAACAAGGCGACCGGCGTGTGCCAGCTCAACCCCGCCACCGTGGTGTCCTGTGCGACGGCAGACGACACGCCGTGCCGCAAGAACCTGTGCCAGGCCAAGAGCGGCCAGTGCGTGCTGACCAACGTCAATGAACTCAAGGCTTGCGAAGACGGCAACCTCTGCACGACGGGCGAGGCCTGTGTCGGCGGCAAGTGCGCGGCCAGCGCCGGCGGCGACACCTGCCTGTGCAAGGCCGACGCTGACTGCGGCAAGTTCGAAGACGGCAATGCCTGCAACGGCACCTTGTTCTGCAACCTCGCCAAGCAGACGTGCCAGCTCAACCCCAAGACCGTCGTGGTCTGCCCGACCCTCAACGACGGGCCGTGCGCGGTCAACACATGCGCCAAAGCCAGCGGCACGTGCGCGCTGCAGCCGACGGTTGGCAAGGTCGCCTGCGACGCCGACGGCAACCCGTGCACACCGCTCGACACCTGCAGCAACGGCGCGTGCGTCGCCGACACGACCAACATCTGCGCTTGCAGCAAAGACAGCGACTGCGCCGACGACGCCGACCTGTGCAACGGCGCGCCCTACTGCGACAAGGCCAAGAACGTCTGCAAAACCAACCCGGCCACCGTCGTCAGTTGCGACTTGAGCGGCGACACCACCTGCACCGTCACGGCGTGCGACCCGGCGACGGGCAAGTGCGCCAAGGCCAACACCACCGCCACGTGCAGCGACGGCGACGCCTGCACGGTGGGCGATGTGTGCCTGGCCGGCGCGTGCAAAGCCGGCGCCAGCACCTGCGGCGAGTGCGGCCAGGACAAGGACTGCGACGACAGCAATCCGTGCACCGTGGACAGCTGCGCGGGCCAGACGCCGGCCTGCAACCACGCCGAAAGTGCAACCGCCTGCGATGACGGCAATCCGTGCACCGACGACAGCTGCGACAAGGTCAAGGGCTGCCAGAAGGCGCTGACCAAGCTCGGGATCAAGTGCCCGCAGGACACGTTGCCGTGCACCAACGACGCGTGCGACGGCAAAGGCGTGTGCGTGCATCTGCCAACTGGCGCGTGCCTGATCAAGGGCGAGTGTTTTGCCGTCGGCACCAACCCCAACAACGTCTGCGAAAAGTGCATCGGCGGCAACTACGGCTGGACGACGACCGGGGCCGC
>CAXRHS010000142.1:0-3859 GCA_964230235.1 Myxococcota bacterium | reverse complement strand
CAGGATAATCGTTAGATATCTAATAGATCATTGATCTGGATCAACCACAGGCATTTTCGGCAGAAACCAGCCATGACAAGGGTTTAGGGCGTCTGGGACCGTGGTTTCGGTTCCGCCACGAACCAGAGGATGGCGCCGCCGATCACGAAGAAGACCAGCACGGTGGCCATGCCGGCGCGCTGGGTGCCGAAGGCGACCGTGGCCCAGCCGAACAGCGCCGGGCCGATGAAAGCGGTGGCCTTGCCCGACAGGGCGACCTGCGTAGCTGCCCATGTCCCTGCAACTGCAAGCTATTCGCAAGGTCCGCTTGGCACCGACCGCCCAATGGCAAAACTAGCCGGCCCGCGCGGACAAGCGCGCCGAGTCCGCCATGACGTTCGCCCTGCTCCCACCGCGCCTGCCTGCCGCGCTCATGCGCCGCGCCGCGCCGACGCCAGCGCCACAGCCGCGACTGCTCGCGCTCAACGCTGCGCTGGCCGCCCAGCTTGGCTTGGACGCTGCGGCCCTGTCCGCGCCCGCCGGCGTCGCCATCCTGGTCGGCAATGCCCCCGTCGGCGGCAGCGAACCGGTCGCGCTGGTGTATGCCGGGCATCAATTTGGCAGCTTTGTTCCGCAGTTGGGCGACGGTCGCGCCATCTTGCTGGGCGAGGCGGCGAGTCGCGACCAGGGCCGGTTCGATGTGCAACTCAAGGGCGCGGGTCCGACGACATTTTCGCGCGGCGGCGACGGTCGCGCCGCGCTCGGGCCGGTCCTGCGCGAGTACGTGCTCAGTGAGGCGATGGCGGCCCTGGGCATACCGACCACGCGCTCGCTGGCTGCTGTGGCGACGGGCTCCCCTGTCTTTCGCAACCAAGTCTTGCCCGGCGCGGTGCTGACCCGCGTCGCGGCCAGCCACCTGCGCATAGGCACCTTCCAGTACTTTGCGGCGCGCGGCGACCGCAAGACCGTGGCCGAGTTGACCGAATTCGCCTTGCAGCGTCACTTTGCCACCGCCGACCGCGCTGCCGGCGACGCCCTCGCCCTGTTCGATCAGGTCGTCTCCGCCCAGGCCAGGCTGGTTGCGCAGTGGATGGGTGTTGGCTTTGTGCACGGCGTGATGAACACCGATAACACGGCCATCTCCGGCGAGACGCTGGATTATGGACCGTGCGCCTTTCTCGATGGCTTCGACCCGCAGCGCACGTTCAGTTCCATCGACCACGGCGGCCGCTATGCCTACGCGAACCAACCGCAGATCGCCCTGTGGAACCTCGCCCGCTTTGCCGAGTGCCTGCTCCCGTTGGTCGACCCAGACGAGGACCGCGCAGTCGAACAGCTCGTTGAACGGCTCGCAACGTTCACGCCGCGCTTCGACGCCGCCTATGAAGCGATCTTTGCGCGCAAGCTGGGTCTTGGCGAAGCGCAGGCCGGCGACCGCGCGCTCATCGACAGCTTGCTGGGGGTGATTGCCGCGGAACGTGTCGATTTTACCAGCTTCTTTCGCGCGCTGGCCGACCAGGTGGCGAGCCCCACCCCGACGGCGCTCGATCCCTGGTTCAACGACCCGGGGCCGCTGCACGCGTGGTGGCCGCGGTGGCTGGCGCGCCTCCAAATAGACGGAGGTGACAGCCAACAGCAACGCGCGCGGTGCCGTGCGGCGAACCCGGCTTTCATCGCGCGCAACCATCAAGTCGAGGCGATGATTGCTGCGGCGGTCGCCGGGGATCTTGCCCCCTTCGACCGCCTCAACCGCGTGCTGGCGCGGCCGTTCGACGACCAGGAAGACGCCTTGGACCTGGCGGTGGCGCCACGGAACGAGCAGTGGGCCTATCGGACCTTTTGTGGGACTTGAGGGCCTGGGCGGGCCAGCTGCCACAGGTTGGCCAATCAAAATCCAGCGCGCTCGCCGCCGCGGGCTTGCGCAAGTCGGTGCACTGGGACAAGCAGACGACTCACCGCTTCGCAGTCGCAAGCACAGCGTCGAGCGATCTCGTGGCAGCGCTGTCAGGCGGCAATGCGCGTCCTGCCGCGCTGGCCGTCAGTCCAGCGTGCGCACCACGACCAACCGCACCACAAGTCCAGGCCCCGCCGGTCCGAGAAATGCCCAGTCGACACTGGTCTGCAGTCCGGCGCTCCAGCCCTGACCGACGGCGGCCTGCAGGCCGGCTTCAACATAGAAGGCGAGCTGGCGCACCGGCGCCGCGTCGCTCACCCACCGCTGCTGAAATTCGAAACCAGCACCGGCCTCGGGTCGCAGCCAGGCGTCGCCGCGAAAAACGGCGCGGTAGCCCACAGCGACCGGCACATAGCTGAACTCCGGGCCGAACAGCAAACCAGGGGCCAGACGGATGCGGCTGCGCGTGTGGGCTGCGCCGGGCCGAAACAGCGCCTCGGCGCGCAGTCCGCCGGCCAGGCCAACCAACGTCAACTCCGCACCACCGCCGACCTCAAGGCGCGGTTGCGCAGGCGCTGCAAGCTCGTCGGCGTGGGCGTGCGCGAGCGGCATGGCCGCGCCCACAAGTACCCCAATCGCTGCCAGCAGCCAAGGCAGCGTACCGGTACGGTCGCGGCCGATGGCGCGACGCGCGCGCAGATGTCGCTTTTTGAACCGGCCGCGCGCATCGACGCCGTTGGTGCGCAGCCCGATGCCGCTCGGCGACTCAGTAGGCAAACGTCCCCCAATCGGCGCGCGCCGCGCCGAGTTCGATCCGCTCTTCGACGCCGTAGCCGACGACGACCTTGCCGGTGGTGCGCTTGGGCGACCACACCCACACTTCGACCGGTCCTTTGGGCACCACCAGCGCGACCGGGCCCGAAGTCCAGAAAAAGCGCCGCGTGAAACTCTCAAAGATCACCTCGCGCGGCGTCTGGCGGTTGGCGTCAATGTAGCCGCCCCAGCCGGCGGGCAGCGGCGCCGGCAGTAGCGCTGCCTCCTCTTGGGTAGGCGTCGGCATGCCGGGCGCCACGACAGCGTAGGCCGGCCGGTGATCCTGCAGGTCATCGCGGTGCGGCACCAGCACTTCAAACGGCAGGGCAAACGGCTCGGCAAAGTCGAGCTTGACCACAAACCGCTCGCTGCCCGTAACAAAGGTGCCGTACAGCGCGCGACTGATGGTCGCGTCGGGAACCACAAACGGCGCGCTGGCCAGCAACACGGTCGGCGCGTGCGCCCAAGCCCAGGACGCCGCCAGCCCGGCAAGCGCCGCCAACCCGGCGAGCAGCAAGCACATTCTGGGTCGCTGGCGGGCGGTCACTGGCACCCCGCGAGCGAACGGTTGGCGCTGGTTCGGCGCAGCACTTCAAGGCCCCGTCGGCATGCGCTGTCGCACAACTCGGTGCCCGCCGCGGTGCCCCAACAACCGCCGGTGGCTTCAAAGCGCTGGACGTTGGTGGTGGCACCTTGCGACTGGTCGATGGCGCGCACGCAAGCGACGAACTTGCGGCAGTCTTCGGTTTGCCCGACGTCGGCGCAGCCAAACGGGCACGCCGCGAGGGCCACCATCGCGCCGACCAACCCGCCACCTGGCCAACCGCGCCGGCCCAGTTGTGCAACCCCGTTTCGTCTGCCCATGTCGATGCTGGCCGGGCTGTCGCCGGCAGTGGTCGCGCTGCAAACCGCCGCCTCGCCGGTCGCGGCCTGCGGCGCGCATGCTATCAATCGCTACCGACCGCGTCAATTGCCAAGCCCGTTTGCGCCAGGGCGATCGCAAACTCGAAACCCCGCTCCGCAGTTGACAGATAATACCAGGTGCGATCCTCTACCTCGCCGCAGACCGTGATCTGCGGTACGTTTCGATGGCACCAGAAACCGGATACATTCGACTTCTAAAGGGATTATCGGAAATTCTGGACCCGCGCAGCGATCTCGGCAAGCGTCACC
>CAXRHS010000141.1:0-3239 GCA_964230235.1 Myxococcota bacterium | reverse complement strand
CGCGCGCGATCTGCCGGCGGGCGAGCGCGGCATCGCGCTGTGGCGCGGAGTAGGCATGCCACCTGTCGCGGCCGCGCTGCTTGGCGGCGTACATTGCGGCGTCGGCCTGCTGCATCACAGTTTCAGGGTCCGTGTGGTCGCGGCGTCCCCAGGCAATGCCCACGCACGCGCTCAGCGCAACCGTGGCCTCGCCAGTCAAGATTGGCTCGCGCAGCGCCGCCAGAATATGGTTGGCCTGCTCGCCCACCGCCTCCGTGTCCAACGCGTGCTCGACGATGACCACAAATTCGTCGCCCGCCAGACGTGCAACGGTCTGCCCGCGCTGCGCACACGCCAACAAGCGGTCCGCAACAGCCCGCAACACAAAGTCGCCTGTGGCATGGCCGTGCACGTCGTTGACCAGCTTGAAGCCGTCCAAGTCGACAAACAAGACCGCAACCGGCGAACCCGCAGATTGCGAACGGCGTAGCGCGCTGCCGAGGCGGTCGAACAGCAGTTGGCGGTTGGGGAGGCCAGTCAGGGTATCGTGGCTGGCACGGTGGCGCAGTTCGTCTTCCAAGCGCTTGCGTTCAGTCATGTCGACGAGCGTGTGCACCACGGCGCGGCTGTCCGCGAGCCGGGCGACCCGCAGACTCATCATCAGCGGTACAAACGACCCGTCGCGGCGGTAGCCGATGGCGTCGACGCCGTTCAGTTCGCCGGTGGCACCCAAGGCGTCGTTCGCGAGGGCCTGCGCGAGGTGATCGGCATGGCGTCCGCGCAAGTGGGGCGGCACCAGTTCGAGCAAGGGCAGATTGGACAGGTGACCATCCGGATAGCCAAACAGTGCATGCGCACCTGAGTTCGCGGCAGCAATGCGTCCCTGTTCGTCGCTTGCGATGAGTGCCGCGTGGCTGTGGTGCGCAAGCGCATGCGCCAGGGCCTCACTGGCGAGGCGGTGCGGCGGCGACGGGAGTCGACCTGCGTGCGGCGGGTTGCGGTGGCCTTTGCTGCCCTCGGCGTGACGGTGCGGAATCTCAGGCGCGCGACAGCCAAACTGCTCTAGAATCTCGAAGGTTCCATCTTCCCGGCAGCGCGCAAGCCACGTGTTGACGTGGGCGTGGTGGGTTTGCGCATCCATGGTGACCCAACCGTAGGGTCCGAGCACGCGCGCTCGCTCGAGCGCCTGGGCCACCCTCGCTGGCTCGGTGCTGCCAGCGCGTTCGACTGCCTGCGCGAACGCGAGTACGCACACGTGCGCCCCAGCGCCAAAGCTGGTGGCGATTGCGCTGCCCTGCGCACCCTCGTCCCCGACCTCGGGCAGCCGGCGCAGATCGCGCAGAAACCACTGATTTTCCGGCGAATTCAGGCTCATGAAATAGGAACTGCAGGAAAACAGGCCCGCGCGCACTGCGGGAAGCAACTTGCCCGCCATGACCTCGTCGTAGTGTCCCGTGACCACCGCGACCCGCTCGGTCAGGCCCATTTCGTGCAACCGCGTCAACAGTCTGACCTGGTCGGTGCCGGCGAAATAGGGAACGAAGACGTCGGCTTCGGTCCGCTCCAATCGAGCAAGCAGTTGAGTTATGGCGTCGTCGTCGCACTCCCAAGGTAGGTAGATCTCGCCCACGGTTTCGCCACCGAACCGCGCCAGCGACCCTTTGGCGGCGGCAATTGAACCGCGCGGCCATTCGTAGTTGTGGCCGGCAAAGAACATCTTGCCGCCGAATCGGCGCGCCATGTAGGGAATCATGCCGTCGATTTGCTGGTTCGGTAATGCTGCAAAATGAAAGAAGTACTGTCCGGAAATGCTGCCTTCGTAGAACGAGAAATTGAGCAGCGGCACGCCCAAGGGCTCAGCAACCTGTGCGGCCACTGCAATCCGGGCGTTGGACATCAAGTTGCCGATGAGCGCCGAGCAACCCTTGGACGCGAGGTCAAACGCGGCGGGAACTGCCGTTTGGGGATGGGTGCCATCGTCGGCGATGACCAGTTCCAACGGGCGGCCTTGGATGCCGCCGGCCGCGTTGATGGTCGAGCATGCGACATGGGCTGCCCGCACGATATCGCCGGCGTACAGACTGGCGAGCCCGCGCAGCGGCGCCATCAAACCCAAACGAATGGCATCAGAGCGCTCGGGTTTCGAATCGGTGCCCGCGCAATCTCCCCGCTCGACCTGACTGGCTCCAGCACCCGTCACCGATGCGCTGCGGCCACGGCAGTGCAGCTTCGCCTCGCGGCTGGGGCGACTGAATCACATCGGCCGCGGCGAATCTTGCGCCGCAGGGCGATGCCCGTCAATCCCCATGGGCTTGCTTATCGCCCTTGGGCCCGTAAAAAATCTACTCGATTTTCTACGTTGGCCCACTGCTTGCTTGGTGGGTCGCAAGCTCGCGACTTTGCAAGTCGACTCGCCGCTCCGCTCCGCGCACGTGTCGATTGACGTGTTCTTTTACAGGCCCTTTTGGGAACCTACGCACGGTGCCGGGCCAGGCTTGGGGTGTGCGTGACGTGCGCGCTGACCCAGCCGTGCCTGCCAGTTCGGTTGCGCGTTCGCGCATTGCAGGCGACTCAACGCTGGGTAGTCGCGACGTGAGCGTCGATCGATCGGTCGCAGCGCCACTGTCACTCCCCGAGCAGATGCGCCATCCCAAAGCTACCGTGCGATTGCTGGCCTTTGGCGCGGACAATCCAGCGCGCCGCCCGCAGTGCGCCATGCGCAAACACCTTCCTGTCGCGCGCCTCGTGGCGCAGGGCGATCCGCTCGGCCGCCCACGCAAGCTGCACCTCATGTTCGCCGACAACGTCACTCAACCGAAGCGCGTGCACGCCGATTTCGCCCCGAACACGCTCGCCCACAAGGCCGCTGCGCCCGTCGCGCCGCACTTGCGCGAGGTCCTGGCCACGCGCATGGGCCACCGCGTGGGCCAGCGTCAGCGCCGTGCCCGAGGGCGCATCGCGCTTGTGGTGGTGGTGGGCTTCGGTGATCTCGACGTCGGCGTCCAGTCCGAGCACCCGAGCGGCCCTGGCCGCAAGGTCCGCCAGCAGCGCGACCCCGATCGAGAAGTTGCTGGCTTGAAACACCAACGTGCGCTCCGCCGCCGCGCGCACGGTCAACTGGTCGGCCGTGTTCAAGCCAGTCGTGCCGAGCACCCAAGGAACGCCGTGTAGCGCGCACCAGCCAGCGTTGGCAGCGATGGCTTCGCGGGCCGTGAAATCGACCACAACGTCAACCGGCGTCGGGTCCACGGCTGCCAGTG
>CAXRHS010000140.1:0-2124 GCA_964230235.1 Myxococcota bacterium | reverse complement strand
TCTCGCGCCGCCTGAGCCGCCGTGCCGCCCGCGCCGGCGCCCATCCCGGCCGCAACGCCACCTGCACCGTCTCCACCCTTGCCCGCTGGCACAACACCGCCACCCGGACCGGCGGTTGCCGCCCCTGCGGGCGAGGACGACGACGACGGCGAGCCGCGGCCCGGAATCGGCGGGATTGGCATCGCGGTGGATTTGGTGCCCGGGGTCAGCATCCCGCCCGGTCGCTTCACTTCGCCGACGCGCGCGCTGTCGTTTGGCATCGTTGGCGCGTGGTCGCCGAGCCTGCGCGGCATCGAAGCCGCGCACGTGTTTGCCATCAAGTCGCGCAAGGCCCGCGGCATCCAGATGGCGGGCGCATTTTGCCTCGTGGCCGACGACATGCGCGGCATTCAGCTGGCGGGTGGTCTAAACGTTGTAGGTGGCCGCCTGCGCGGCATCCAGGGCTCGTTTGGCGCCAACATCGCGCGCAGCATCGACCGCGGCGTCCAGTTCGGGTCGCTCAACCTGGCCGGCGCATCGGACCGGGTGGTGCAGTTCGGCGTCGCCAACCTGGCCGTCGGCGAGCTGCGCGGCATCCAAGGTGGCGTTTTCAATGCGGCGCGCGGAGACCTGCGCGGCGTGCAATTGGGCGTCGCCAACTTTGCCACCGGCAGCGTACGCGGGGCGCAAATCGGCGTGTTCAACTTCGCGCGCGACGCCGACGTTGGCATTGGCCTAGTGTCGCTGTACTGGAAGGGCCGAACCCACTTGGAGATGTGGTCGCAAGACTGGGCGCGCGCCATGATCGGGATCAAGCACGGCAGTCGCTTCATCCACAATGTGCTGGCTGTGGGCGGCCGCAGCGTCGGCGACAAATGGTTGCCGGTGCTGGCCGTTGGACTGGGCGTGCGCGCGCGGCTGGGCGACCGCTTGCATGTCGACGTCGATGGCATGCACCACCTGTTGCTGCAGGGCGATGGCGCACAAGACCAGGCACCCGACCACTTGACGCAGGCCAAGGCGACGGTCGGGCTGCGCCTGTTCCGCTCTGCGACCCTGTTTGCCGGGTTGAGCGTCAACGCCTTGTGGTTGCCGACCAACAATTACGTCGAGAGCCTGACGCCGTTTGAGG
Source organism: Myxococcota bacterium (assembly GCA_964230235.1). Classification (GTDB taxonomy): domain Bacteria; phylum Myxococcota_A; class UBA9042; order UBA9042; family UBA9042; genus SXRM01. Next base: position 1,013 of record CAXRHS010000140.1, on the reverse strand, counting down.
CCGACCGCAGCGTGCGCAAAGAGCTGTGCCAGAACTGTGGCCCCGACCGCACCGCCGACGTGTGGCCCGGCGTGGTGGTCGGCGTCGCTGGGTTTTGACCACGGAGTCATCGGTGCGCGATTTCGACTCCCACAACCTCGGTGGAGCGCCACGCCGCATGCACGCCGCGCGTGCGCGACCCGCGCTCGACAGACTGCGCGCTCCGGCTGCCTGGTCGTACCTGGCGAACGCCTGGAGCGGTGCGGCGTTGCGCTGGCAGCAGCAGCCTGCTGATGCGATGGACCGGGCCGACTGGCGCGCCGAATGGACCTTTGGGCTCGCAGCCGGCCTGGGCATCGGCCTGGGCTTTGGGCTCGGCGTCGGTGCCGGCTGGGCGATGGTATTTGGGTTGTAGCCAGGGCGGATTGGCACCTGCAAGGTCGCCTGCTACGCTCGCCGTGCGCCCGACCGCGACCCCATCCGCTGACCCTGCGGCGCTCTAAACAAGGAATTCCAATTGCAATACCGTAAACTTGGCAAAAGCGGCCTCGAAGTGTCCACTCTGTGCCTGGGCGGCATGACGTTCGGCGAACCCGACGCGACGTCGATGATGCACGGCGCGGGCAGCCCGGTGGAGCAGGCGTGGGCCGTGCTCGACCGCGCCATCGAGGCTGGCGTCAATTTCATCGACACCGCCGATGTCTACGGCCACGACGGCCTGGGCGAGCGGGTGCTCGGGCAGTGGTTTGCGCGGTCGGGCAAGCGCGACCAGGTGGTGCTGGCGACCAAGGTGCGCTTTCGCATGAGTCCGGGCCCAAACGGCGGTGGCGCCTCGCGGCTGCGCATCGTGCGCGGCGTCGACGAGAGCTTGCTCCGCCTGCAGACCGATCTCATCGACCTGTACCAGATCCACGCCGAGGACAGCACGGTGCCAGAGCAAGAGACGTTGCGGGCCCTGGACGACCTGGTGCGCGCGGGCAAGGTCCACTACCTGGGGTGCTCCAACTACACCGCGTGGCGGCTGGTTGAATCGC
>CAXRHS010000139.1:0-2560 GCA_964230235.1 Myxococcota bacterium | reverse complement strand
GAGCCGAGCGGCGAGTCGACTTGCAAAGTCGCGAGCTTGCGACCCACCACGCAAGCAGTGGGCCAACGTAGAAAATCGAGTAGATTTTTTACGGGCCCTAAAGGCTTACAGCCCAGCCGCCGCCAACAACGGCAACACTTCGTTCGACAGCGCGGCAGCCAACCCCTGAATATCCACGTCGCCCAGGTTCCGCGCGTCCGCGCATGCCGCGGCAATCAGCCGGCCCTGAATCCGGCCGATACGCAGCGCCTCGCTGTAGGGCACCTGACTGAAGGACACCAGTTGATAGCGGGTCCAGTAGGCGCCGCCCAGCGCAGCCTGCACGGCGCCTTCTGCCGACCGATGCAGCAGGTAGGCAGGGTCGGCGACCTTGTCGCGCATCTCGACAAAGTTCTCCAACGCCAGTTCGGCGATTGCATCGGTGTCGGTCTTGCGGCGCGGCCAGAAGCGCGCAAACGCCTCTGCCCAGCCCTGCGGCGAGGTCGGCATGCCGTCGCGGTCGAGTTGCTCGACAAGGCGCACGCAGCTCTCGAATCCGGCGTTCATGCCCTGGCCGAAAAACGGCACGATGGCATGGGCGGCATCGCCAAGCAGCAGCGACGGGCCGACCGCCCAGGGTTCGCAGCGCAACGTCGCCATGTGGCCAATCGGCGCGCGCGCAAACTGCTGGACCAGGTCCGGCATCAGCGGCATCACGTCGCAAAATTGGCGCTGCGCAAAGTCTGCTACCGCGGCGTCGTCTTGCAGGTCGTCAAAGCTTGGGGTCAGTCCGTCGCTGACGTGCGGCAAGAACAGCGTGCACGTAAAACTGCGGTCGGGGTTTGGCAGCGCGATGAGCATGAAGCGACCGCGCGGCCAGATGTGCAGCGCGTTGGGATCCATGGCGAAATCGCCGGCGGCCGTCGCACTGAGCGTCAGCTCCCTGTAGCCAAAGTCCAGCAGCGCGAGGTTCTGGCGCAGTCCAGCATCCTGCATGGCAGCGCGCAATGCACTTGCGCTGCCGTCGGTGCCAATGGCGACGTCCGCCCTGATTTCGGCCAAACGGCGATCCGCTTCGCCCACCAGCCGCGCGGTCTGGCGACCGAAATCATAGCCGTCCAGCCGCATGCCAAAATGCAGGCGCACCTTGCCCGTCGCTTCGGCGCGGTCGAGCAGAATCTTGTTCAGGCCGCTGCGCGACATCGAGTGGATGACCTGACCATCGCTGCGGCCGTAGGCTTGCAACTCGCAACGACCCTTTGGGTCGTGGACACAGCGGCCGCGCATCGGCACTGTGCAGTCGAGCACGGTGCCGTCTAGCCCTACCTGCGCCAGCGCGTGCAGTCCGCGCACCGACACCGCCAGGTTGATTGAACGGCCCGCGCCGACCGCTTGCTTGCGCATGTCGGGGCGACGCTCATACAGGTCGATCGTGCAGCCGCGGTCGGCGAGCAGGGTGGCCAGGAGCGACCCGACTGGTCCGCCGCCAAAAAGGGTTACGTGTGTTGCGCCCATGGCGGCCCCGCTCTCGGTTTCGACGGTTGAAAGAGGTTCGCTGCGCTTGCGGTGCCAAGGCGAGTGCCGCTCGACCCTCTGGAAATCCTCGCGAATTTCTTGCCCAGCGCGTGCCGCGACGGTGTTTCTCTTGTGCCAGCCTCAGGCCAATGCGGCGTACAGCGCCTGGCCTGCGCGCGCAACGTCCTCGAAACGGCAATACAGCGGTGCAGGGGTCAGCCGCAGGATGTCTGGCCTTCGCAGGTCGACGGCAATGCCTTGGGCGTGCAAACGGTCGGCGACCTCGGCCGCCCGGCCCGGCAACTGCAGCGTGATCATCGATCCGCGGCGGCGCGGCTCGCGCGGGGTCAGCACGCGCACGCGGTCTGCCGGCAGCGCGTCCGCCCAGTCGGCCAGGTGCTGGGTCAACCGGTCGCCGCGCGCGCGCAGCGGGCCAATTCCTGCGGCATCAAACAGGTCCATCGAGGCGCGCACCGCGGCCAGTTGCAAGATCGGCGGGTTCGAAAGCTGCCAGCCCTCCGCCGACGCGAGTGGCACGAAATCCGGGCCCATCTCAAAGCGGCTGGACTTGTCGTGGCCCCACCAACCGGCCAGTCGCGGCAGGTCGGCGTTGTGGTGGCGTTCGTGCACGAATGCGCCGCCCAGCCCGCCCGGCCCAGAGTTCAAGTACTTGTAGTTGCACCAGACGGCGAAATCCGCGCCGCTGTCGTGCAACTGGCAGTCCAGGTTGCCGGCGCCGTGCGCGAGATCGAAGCCCACGGTACAGCCGCGCGCGTGACCCGCGGCGACGATGGCGGGCATGGCGAAGGCCTGGCCAGTGCGGTAGTTGCAATTGCCGAAAAGCACCAGCGCCGTCCGCTCACCCAACCGGTCGAGGGTCGCCAGGATCGCCTCGTCGCGCAGGTGCGTCTCGCCCGGCTCCGGCGCGACTTCAAGGATGACTTGCGCAGGATCGCGGCCGTGCCAGCGCGCGTGGGAGGCCACGGCGTGGCGATCCGACGGGAATGCGCCTGCCTCGACCACAATCAGGTCGCGCGCGGCCGTCGGCCGGTAGAAGGACGTCAGC
>CAXRHS010000138.1:0-5341 GCA_964230235.1 Myxococcota bacterium | reverse complement strand
CGGTCGTCTGCTCGCCGTTTGGCGACCGCGTGCTGTTCTTTCGCCACCATCCGGCTTGAGCGGCTGGCCTGCGGGGCGCAGAGCCCTTGGACCCTGCCCGGCCCCGGGCCGGCTCACCCGGACGCCGACCAAGGGCCGCTCGGCGCGGTCACCGACAACGCCAACGCGCCCTCGCGCGCACGCAAGCTCGCGCCTTGACGGACCAACCCAGCACGAGCACCCTGCCCAGACCGCCACCCGCGGCGGCCGCCGGTACCTGCCATGCCCGCCCGCCGCCTCGCGCAACTTGTCCCAGCCTTGCCGCTGCTGCTTGCCGCCCTGCCCGCGCACGCCCTTGTGGTCGCCCCGCCGCGCGCCTGGCGTTTGGGCGCCTATGTGGTCCCGCTGGAAGACCTCGACCTCGCCACCAGCGACCTGCAGGCTTCGGCACTGAACAACTCGAACACGTCGTACCCCGCGGCGACCAAAGACGGCATTGCCTGGCCACTCGATACCTCCGGCATTCTGGTGGTCAAGCAGAACGGCGCGCCAGGCTACCCGGTCGCCTTCTACAACCAGCCGTGGTCGCCCGACGGCAACGCCAGCCAGGGCGCGCCGATCCTGGCCAAGTCAGAGACGCTGGCGACGCCGGCCAAGCTGCACTGGAACATCGCGCCGGCCATCCACAGCAGCCGCCTGCGCGCGGTGTTGATGGGCACCAACATTTTCGACAAGCAGGTCGGCAAGAAACTCGGGCGCATCCTGATTCACCGCAGCGGCAAACCTGATTTGGAACGGGTGATCCTGGTGGGCACCGATGTGCGCCACTTCAAATCCGGCGATCCGGGCAGTGGCCTGGCCTATGCGCTGGACCAGCCGCCTGGCGCGCCCAACCTGTGGACAGGCAAGTGCACCGGCAACGGATGGCGACGGCTACGCGGCTTGCGGCGGCAACTGCAAAATCGCCAAGCCGTGCGGCGATTGCGACGACGGCGATGCCAACGTCTCGCCTGCGGGAAAAGAGGGACCGGCCCAGGGCCTGACCTGCGTCGATGGCCGCGACAATGACTGCGACGGCGCTGCGGATCTGCAACTGCAGGCGTGTGCAGCGGCGGCGGCTAACCCACTGGGCACCGACGCGCTCGACAAGGCCGTCAAGACGGCACAAACGGGGGCCGATGCCGAGGCAGCGGAAGTCGAGGACGGCACCAGTGGCGAGGACGGCGCAGATGCCGGGGCAGCGCCCGGCGAATTGGTCAGCGCGGACGGTGCAACTGCCGGCCCTGGGGTTGTCGACGCGGCGGTCGGCGAGGCGCACTCGGGCACGACCATGGCCGACGCCGGTGCGGCTCAGGCCGAGGCGGCTGGGCCGAGTGCGCCGGCGGCGCAGTCCGCGGGCAAGGCAGGTGCGGAGAGTGGCGGGTGTGCGGCGACAGCTGGCCGATCGATGCTGCCGGCGTGGCTGGCGCTGGTGGTGGCTGCGCTGGCGTTGGTCGGGCGGCGGCGTGGCACAGTGAGGGCCCGTAAAAAATCTAATCGATTTTCTACGTGGGCCCATTGCTTGCTCAGTGGGTCGCAAGCTCGCGACTTTGCAAGTCGACTCGCCGCTCCGCTCCGCGCACGTATCCATTGACTTGTTCTTTTACAGGCCCTTACCCATTCCCCCAAAGTGGATGGATTCAAGATAGGCCAAACGAGGGTCACGAGGCGACCCAGACGTCGCGGGTTTGGCTTGGTGTTTTCGTGGTGTGCCCGGCGGGCCTTGCCTTTGCGGCTGCCGGCCGCGAAGACAAGTTGAGCATGACTCGCCAATGGCCGCGGAGCGTTGCGCTCGCCTCCGCTGTGGCATCATCTGCCGCGATGTCCGCGGTGCTGGCACCATCGCCAGCCGCGTCCGCGGTCGAGCCGTCTGTCTGGCTGCTGCTGTCCCCGCCGGTTTCACTGGCCGCGCCATCTGTTTGGTTGCCGCCGTCCGCAGTTGCGTCCCCCGTTGCGGTGTCGGCCTGGCTGCCGCCATCTGCGGAAGCGACCTGCGCCGATCCATCGGTCCGCACGGCCCCGTCGACACTTGCGTCCCCAGCTTGGGCAACGGCCTGGCCGCCGCCATCCGCGCTTGCGTCCTCTGGCGATGCATCGCCCTGGCCGGCGCTGTCCAAGACCGCGTCACGGACCGATCCGTCATTTTGGGCCGTGCTGTCCGCGACCGCATCCCCTGCCGCTCCGTCCGTCTGACCGGCGCCATCGGCACCGGCGTCGGCAGCGCCCGTTTCTGCACTTGCGGAGTCGCCGGTCGCGCCATACCACGGGTCGCCAGAGAAACGTTGGTGCCACAAGGGGTAACGCAGCGAACCTTGACAGGTTCCAAGGCGAAACGGACGATTGCCGGATCGCGACCGCTGGCCACGCCGGCGGCCGTGCTTCGCAGTCGCCGCCGCGCCGATTTCCCAGGGGCTGCGGCTGCGTCCCCGTCCATGGCAATGTGCGCACCAATTGGGCTCGCCCCGCGAGCCCTGAGCAGGCGCGTCGGCCTGGGCCGAGCTTGGCCCGACCGCAAGCGGGCGCCCCACCTTTGACGAAATGAGCTGTTCCATGCGCAAGCCGACCTTCGACGACCCGCGCCAGAGTTGCCCGACAGGCCGGCCGCTCGGCGTCAGCTGTCTCCTTGGCTGGCGCACGGATGGGGGCCGCGTGGCAATGCGCCTGCTGCTCGCGCTTGCCGCCTGTGCCGTTGCGGCGTGCACCGCCAATGGGGAGGGCACCAAGGGCGGGACCGCCGAAGGCGATGCGGGCGGCCAGTCGGAGGTCGCCTTTTCTTCTGACTCCCTGGTCGACACGATTGGGAACGATGACGCCAACCTCGATGTCGCGACCGCGACAGATACAGTGCTTGTGTGCCCGGGCGGCGGCGGATGCCCGTGCACTGGACCGGGCGACTGCGACAACGGCTTGTGCCTGGAGACGCCAGACGGCAAGAAGTGCGCCATCAAATGCCAGGCGACCTGCCCGGTCGGTTCAACCTGCGCCTCGGTGTCGGCCGGCGGCGGCGACCTGACCAACGTGTGCGTGGCGCAATTCTTGCGGTTGTGCTGGCCGTGCCTGGGCTCGGGCGAATGCAAAGTGCTGGGTCGGCCCGACGACGCCTGCGTCGCGCGCGGCGATGGCGGCAACTATTGTGGGTCGGCGTGCAATGGCAGCGCAGACTGCCCGAGTGGCTACGCGTGTCAGGCCGTCAACAGCGTCGAAGGCGCGCCAACCAACCAGTGTGTCAAGGTCGGCGGTGACGGCGCTGCCGCCGAGTGTGCGTGCAGCCAGACGGCCATCGCGGCTGCCGCCAAGACCACCTGCAAGGCCAGCGCTGCCGGCGCGACCGGCAAATGCAGCGGCATCCGCCAGTGCAGCGCCGGCGGCCTGAGCGCATGCAGCGCTGCGAGCCCCAAAGCCGAAGCGTGCAACGGCATCGACGACGACTGCGATGGCCAGACCGACGAAGCCGACGCCGGCGTGTGCAACGACGGCACACCGTGCACCTACGACAACTGCGTGCAGGGCAATTGCCAATACCCCGTGGCCGCCGGCCCGTGCGATGACGGCGACGCGTGCACGCAAGGCGAAGCTTGCGACGCGGGGGGCTGCAAAGGCGGAACCCAGTTGCCCTGCAGCGACGACAACCCGTGCACGGCAGACTCGTGCAGCAAGGGCAATTGCGTCCACACGCCGACCGCCGGTGCTTGCAACGACGCCGACGCCTGCACCACCCAGGACCAGTGCGCGGCAGGCGCGTGCGTCGGCGGTGCCGCCGCCAACTGCGACGACAGCGACCCCTGCACGGACGACAGCTGCGCCAAGGCCAGCGGCTGCGCGCACCTGCCCAACACCGCCACCTGCAGCGACGGCAACCCATGCACCGCCGCCGACCAATGCAAGGCCGGCAAGTGCGCAGGGCTACAAGCCGCCGACTGTGACGACGGGCTACCGTGCACCGTCGATGGTTGTGAACCTGCGCAAGGCTGCACCCACAGCAAAGCGCCGGACAACACCGCGTGCCTTGCGCCGACCTGTGCGGGAGGCAACTGGCAGGGCCCGGCCTTGTGCAGCAACGGCCAGTGCGCCAAGCCACCCAACGCCATCAACTGCGACGACGCCAACCCGTGCACGACGGACACCTGCCACCTCCAGCAAGGCTGCCAACACGCGCCGACGACTGGCCCCTGTGACGACGGCAACGTATGCACGAGCGAGGTTTGCGACGGCAAAGGGTTGTGCGCCGCCAAGCCCAACAGCGAGGCGTGCGACGACGGCAATGCGTGCACGCAGGGCGACAAATGCGCAGACGGCGCGTGCGGTGCCGGTGCCAAGCTGCAGTGCAGCGACGGCAACCCGTGCACGACCGACAGCTGCGAAGCGGGCCCCAAAGGCGGCTGTGTGTTCGCGCCGGCCACCGGCGAGTGCGATGACGGCAACCCGTGCACCCAGGGCGATAGCTGCACAGAGGGCAAGTGTCAGGGCGGCAAACCGGCGACGTGCGACGACGGCAATCCGTGCACAACCGACACCTGCGCGCCCAAGCTCGGCTGCAGCCACACGGCCGCGGCGGGTCCGTGCGACGATGGCAACCCGTGCACCCAAGGCGATGCGTGCGCGGCCAGCCAGTGCAAGGCGACCGCGCCAACGGTGTGCAAGGACGACAACCCGTGCACCGACGACAGCTGCGACTTTGCCAAGGGCTGCACCTACAGCCCCAATGCTGCCAAGTGCGACGACGGCAACGCCTGCACGACCGCCGACCAGTGCGCCGGCAGCCAGTGCAAAGGGGCGGTGCCGGCGGGGTGCAACGACAACAACCCTTGCACAGACGACGGGTGCACGCTCAACGCGGGCTGCACCCACGCTGCCAATAGTGCCGCTTGTGACGACAGCAACCCGTGCACCACCGGCGACCAGTGCGGCGCAGGCAGCTGCAAAGGCGGCAAGCCCGCCGTGTGCGACGACGGCAATCCATGCAGCGCCGACAGCTGCGATCCCCAAAAAGGCTGCCAGGCCAAGGCCGCACCGGGCGACTGCGACGACGGCAACCCGTGCACCCAAGGCGACACCTGCACCGCCGGCGCATGCAAGGGCGTCAAGGCCACGCTGTGCAACGACAACAACGCATGCACCGATGATGGCTGCGACATCGCCAAGGGCTGCAGCTACGCCCCCAACAGCGCCAAGTGCGACGATGGCAGCGCCTGTACCGTGGGCGACGTCTGCACCGCCGGCGTGTGCAAGGGCACCGCGCCGTCTGCTTGCAACGACAACAACCTGTGCACCGACGACAGCTGCGACTTTGCCAAGGGCTGCACCTACAGCCCCAATGCTGCCA
>CAXRHS010000137.1:0-5366 GCA_964230235.1 Myxococcota bacterium | reverse complement strand
CTCAGGGTCACCCAAGGCGGACTCCGTGGTCAGCCGCGCTACGGCAACTCGACGCTGCCCAGTTCACAACCGTTGCCCTTGGGCCGCGGGCCGCCCAGGATGTCCATGCCGTCGACCGGCTGGGCGAGGCACTGGGTCAGCGAACCGGCATCGATTGCCGGCGATCCGGACATTGGCAGCATGACCCGTGCGTTGCCGACTAGCTTTTGGCCGATAAGGTTGGCGGTGTAGGCCGCGCCGCTGGCCGGGTTCTTGAGCCCGCCGTCGCAGGCCAAACCAACACCCGCTGGTCCCCAGCTGGATTTGCCAGAGGTGACCGTGATGATCGACTTGATGACATTGAATTGGGTGGCGTTCGGTCCACGGCGGCAGTCCAGGCCCATCTTGGTCGCGGCGGCCTCCGAGATGATGGAGTTGATGATGGTGGTCGGGCCGTCGACGTACAAGGCTGGGTGTTCTTTCTCGTCGATCGCCGAGTTGCCCGAAATCGTGGTGTGCAGCAACGTCAAGGCGCCCTCGCTGTAGACGCCGGTGCCTATGCCATAGTTCTGGTTGGCGTTGATGGTGACGTTGGTCAGGATGGCGACGCCGCCCTTGGCCACGCCGACTGCGCCGCTGTGCGCCACGCCGCCGTAGAACGACGAGCGGCGAATGTCGCAGGTGGCGCCTGGGCCGCACCAGACCGAGCCGCCGGGGCCAGGCCCGCTGTTGTAGTCAAAGCGCACGCCGTTGACGTTGAGCTTGCTGTTGGCGCCCTCGACGCGCACGGCGCCGCCGCCGTCGCCGTAGAGCAGCGTTCCGTTTGGCCCGGGTTGGCCGAGGCCCTTCTTGCGAATGCACTGGACAACGGTGCCGCCTTGTAGGGTCACAGTTGCGCCGTTCTTGACCAGCACGCCGCCGCCGCCGTATTCGCTGGTGCCGCCATAGAGCGTGCAATTGTCGAGCGTGACCTTGGCCTTGTCTACGACGACCAGTGCACCGGTGCCAGCGCCCTCGGGATCGCCCGCCTTGTCGACAAAGCCATTCTGCAGCTTGATGTTCTTGACCTTGCTCTGGCCAAGGTCGAACTTGAGGGTCCGGTACTTGCCGTCGCCGTCGATGATGACGTTCTTGCCACCCGCTTCGATGTTGAGGCTGGCGAGCACCACGTCCATGTTCTTGCTCAACGTCAGCTTGCCTTCGACAAAGAAGCGAATCGTGCGCGTGGTCGGCACCTGGTCGAACTTGACCCACTAGTTGGCGTCGAAGATCGCCTCGCGCAAGCCGCCGTGCTCCGGGTAGGTCAAGCCATCTTTGGTGCTCACGAAGAAGCCGTCGCTGAGCGTCGTGACGCCATAGTCGCACACCTTGGGTCCGGGCTTGCAGGTGCCGGCCATGCACTCGTCGGGCAGTGTGCACAGGACGCCATCGCTGCATGGCGTCTTGTCCGCGACCGCCACATGGACGCACGAGCCGCCAGGCGCGTTGCAACTGTCGATGGTGCATGCGTTGCCGTCGTCGCAGTTCTTCTGGCCGCCGGGCAGGCAAGAGCCAAAGATGCACAGGTCGTTTTCGCTGCACCAGTCGCCATCGTTGCAGTCGTTGGTGTACGTGTGCACGCAGCCGGCCTCGACCGTGCACTTGTCGTTGGTGCACAGGTCGCCGTCTTCGCACTCGTTGAACTTGCCGGGCCAGCACTTGCCGCTCTGGCAATAGTCTGCAAGCGAGCAAGGGTTGCCATCGGAGCAGGACACCGCGTTGGCCTTGTACTCGCACTGACCGCTGGCGACGTTGCACGCGTCGTCGGTGCAAGGATTGCCGTCGTTGCAGGCCTTGATGCTGCCGATCTTGCAACCGCTCCAGTAGGTGCACTCTTCGACAGTGCAGGCGTTGCCGTCGTCCGGGCAGACGATTGGCTTGGTGTCCAGACAGTTGCCATCCTTGCACTTCTCCTCGACGGTGCACGGGTGGTAGTCGTTGCACGGCAAGGTGTTGTTGGTCCCGGCGCAGGCCTTGTTGGCGCAGGCGTCGTTGCTGGTGCAGGGGTTGGCGTCGTCGCACGGCGCGGTTGTCGCGGTGTAGACGCAGCCGGCAGTCTTGTCGCAACTGTCGGCGGTGCAAGCGTTCTTGTCGTCGCAGGTCACGGTGCCAACCGTGCAGCCGCCGCCTGAACAGAACTCAAAGGTGCACGCGTTGCCGTCGTTGCAAGTCAACGAGTTGTCTTCGACCGCGCCGCAGCCCTTGATGGGGTCGCAGGTGTCTTTGGTGCACGGCTTGCCGTCGTCGCAGGGGCTGGGCGTGCTGCCGACGCACTGGCCCTTGTCGCAGACCTCTTCGACGGTACACGGGTTGTTGTCCTTGCAGACGCCGGGCGCCAGCATGGTGACAGGGTCGTGGGTGCACTCCCAAGGCGCGCCCGGATTTTGCGTGCAAAAGTCGTTGGTGCAGGGATTGGCGTCGCTGCAATCGGCATTCTGCGTGCAGGCGGCGATACCCCACTGGGTCTGCAGCTTGGTCGCCAGACTCTGCAGTTCACCGTCGGTCAACGCCTTGTCGTACACCATCACTTGCGCAAATACCGCGTTGCTGTCGGCGTTGTTGCTGTTGGACTTGTTCAGGACCAGACCGACGCTGCCTGACAACAGCGACGACGGCGGCGCCACCACTGAGGCCACGGATGGCGCGCCACCGGCAAACGCCTGCAGCCGCGCTTCTTTGGCGTCCACGCGCACGAACAGCAAATAGTCTTTGCCGCTCTGCCACGGAATACCGGCCACCGCACTTTCGGCGAACAGCAGGTTGAGCTTGCCGTCGTAGAACTTGCCGCGCCATTTGCCAATCGAGAACAAGTCTGAAATGTTCTGCACGTTGTTGGTGCGCACGGCGAACACCAGTGTGAACGGTCCGCTGAGCGCCAGGCCCATCTGCAGACCAGTGCTCGAAGTATCGACGCCATCGCGGCCGAAAATGCCACCCTTGGCAATAAACGGCTTGCTGTTGAAGGGCACGCCAAAGCCCTTGCCGTTCTGGCCGACCGCCGCCTCGATCTGGTACCAGGCGTCGATCTTGCCGTTGTTGATGAGCAGCGACTTGACGACTCCCGCGTGGGCGTGGAACACCGGAGCCACGGTCTGCTGGCAAATCTCGCCCACTGGCGTGCATTTGCCTTCAGTCAACACGCCGGCCTTGCCACACGCCTCGTAGACCGTGCAGTAGTTGCCGTCGTCGCACGGCTTGTCGTAGATGAGTGCGTGCTGGCACCCGCCCTTGCCCGAGTCGCATGAGTCGATGGTGCACACCTTGTCGTCGTTGCAGTTGGTGTTGTTGTGCGCGCAATTGCCGTTGCCATCGCACAGGTCGTCGCTGCAGGGGTTGCCGTCGTCGCAGGCCTTGGCGGGGTCGAGCTTGAACACGCACTTGGCGGCCGCGATGTCGCACGAATCGACTGTGCACGGCTTGTTGTCGTTGCACGCCACGCCGGTATTCTGCGGGTAGATGCAGCCCTTGACGCCGTCGCACACGTTGAGGGTGCAGGGGTTGCCGTCGTTGCACATGCCTTCGATCCCTGTGTGCATGCAGCCCTTCTGGATGTCGCACGCGTCGGCGGTGCAGGCGATCTTGTCGTCACAGCCGTTGGCGGCCAGGTTGGCGCAGGGGTTCTTGTCGGTGCAGTTGGTCAGTCCATCGGGGCTGACACGGGCGACCACCACGCTGGACTTGCCGGTCTGGCCGTTGTAGCCGCCACCGCCGATCACGATGGCGCCGGCGGCGTTGTCCCAGGCGATGCTGTGGTAGGCGACGTTGATCGGGCTCTTGGGGTAGCTGTTCTGCCAGAGGATGTCCAGGTTGGCGTCCAGCTTGGCGATGTCGCCGCGTACGCCGGCCAGCAGCAGATTCGCTCCGCTGATCACGATGCCAACTTCGCCTGCGCCCCACATGGACGGGTAACTCTTGACGATTTGCGACCCGCCCCAAATCCGGACGGCGATCGGGGTCGTCTGACCGTTGATCGGCGCGGTGCCGAACGCCCAAATCCCGCCGGCGTAGTTGGTCACGGCGTAGAACTGCTCGTCGCCAGAGCCACCGTACGTCGTGACATCCGTGTACGTCATGTTGCTGTTTTCTTCGGGGTTTCCGATGGGGGAGTACCACCCGTCGTAGCCGCCGCCGCCCTTGGAGTTGGTGTAGCCGACCGCCCAGCTGCCGTTCTTCTTGTCGATGTGCACTGCGGTGGCGCGGTCGTCGCCGCTGCCAGCGTACGCCAACAGCGTGGGCGGGCTGCCGTTGGGGTTGTCGGTCCTGATGAAGGCGTCCGAATTGTTGTTGGACACGCCGTAGCCGACGTAGGTCGTGGGGCCCCCGCCCAGGAACCCAACGTCGACGATGACCGAAGAGCTGCTGCCCCAGGTCACGGCGAACTCACCCTTCTTGCTGCCGTCGGCAAGGTTGTGGTCCTCGGCGATCGCCGATGCGTTTGCCGTGCTGCGGCCGAACACCTTGCAATTCTGGACTTCCCACGGCGAGCACCGCACGCCCCACCAGTGGCGCTGACTCGACGCCACGTCGAACTGGGTCTGGCCTTGGTGGTTGACGCGCACGAAGTTGCCGATGCCCGTGTTGTTGTCGCTGTTGTAGATGAACACCGGACCGCCGCCATCGTAGGGCTGGGCAACGGAGGCATGCGTCTTGAAGCCACCGCCCACATTGTCCGCGACATGGTTGACCCAGTACTTGCTCGGCCCGTCGTAGCAGTTGCCGTCGCCGCCACAGGTCGCCGTGGCCGAGCACGACGTCGATGGCGTACACGAGGCGGTGTTGGGCTTGTTGGCGACCTTGCAGCCGGCGACCGGGTCGCAGCTGTCGGTCGTGCACTCTGTGGTGTCGTCGCACACTTTGGCGGGGCCAGGCTTGCACACGCCGCCCTGGCAGGCGTCGGCGGTCGTACAGACGTTGCCGTCGGTGCACAACGCAACGTTGGCGGCGTAGGCGCAGCCCTTGGCGTTGTCACAGCTGTCGTCGGTGCACACGTTGGCGTCGTCGCACACCTTGGTGTCCGGCGCATAGGTGCAGCCCTTGGCCAGGTCGCAGGTGTCGGCGGTGCACAGTTTGCCGTCGTCGCACTTGCTGTTGTTGCCGGTCTGCTTGCAGCCGGTCTTGGGGTCGCAGGTGTGCGATGTGCAGGCGATGCCGTCCTCGCAGTTCTTGGCGGCACCGCCGACACAGACTTTGGCGCCGCAGGTGTCGCCGGTGGTGCAAGCGTTGCCGTCGTCGCAGCTCGCGCTGTTGGCGGTGTTGGTGCAGCCCTTGATGGCGTCGCACGCGTCGTCGGTGCACGGGTTCTTGTCATCGCAGGCAGCCAGACTGGCGGTGTAGGTGCAGCCCTTGAC
>CAXRHS010000136.1:0-6597 GCA_964230235.1 Myxococcota bacterium | reverse complement strand
CACGACCGTGACGGTGTCGGCCGCAGGGTCGTAGACGTCGACCTTGTCACCCGCGCCGCCTGTGATCAGCACCTTGCCATTGCCAAGCTGCGTCATCGTGTTTTCAGACGTGCGAGGCGTCAGCGTGGCGGTAATGGCTTTCACGGAGTCATTTGCCGGGTCGAATACGAAACCAGTTGTGAGGGCGGTCGCCACATTGGCTCCGACCGCGACAAGCACCTTGCCATTGGCAAGGCGCAATGCCGCGTGGCTGCGACGCGGGCTGCCAATCGAGACCGACTTGGTCGACTTGGTGGTCGGGTCAAAAACGATCGCGTCTGACAGGCTTCCAGTCGTGGCGACAGTGCTGCCGCCGACAATCAAGACGCGGCCATCGCTGAGCACCGTGACGGTGTGAAACACCCGGCCGGTGCCCGCCGTGCCGCCGTCAAACTGGTTGGTCGCCGGGTCGAACACGTGAATGTTGTTGACCAGGACATTGGCGTCACCAGAGCCGAAGGCGACCACGACCCGCCCGTCGTTCAGACGTGCCGATTGCATGTGGCGGCGCGCGCCTGTCATCGCGTTGGCAGGAGCGGTGATGCTGTTGTTGGCCGGATTGAAAATGTCGGCGCTGGCCAGCGCCAGATTGTTCTCCAATCCGCCGATCGCCAGCACGCGACCGTCCGTCAGCATTACCATGTTGTGCTGCGTGCGCGCGGCCTTGAGCACAGGGCCGCCCATCCACATGCCGTTGATCATCTTTTCGCAGTTGGTGCCGCCCCAACCGCTAGCGCAATCACAAACATACGTGTTGACGTCCCCTTTGCAGGTGCCGCCATTCTTGCAGGGATTGTCGGTGCACTTGGTCGCCAGTGCGCACACCGACGGGCTCCCGCTGCACGCATACAAGGCCTCGACCAGGCAGGTGGACGCACAGCCATCGCCGTTGCTGGTGTTGCTGTCGTCGCACTGTTCGCTGCCGACCTTCAGACCGTCGCCGCAAGTGGAACTGCAAGTCGATGGCGCGCCGCTGCACGACCAGCCGAGTTCCATGACGCACTTGTTGCCACAGCCGTCGCCGTTGAGGGCATTGCCATCGTCGCAAGCTTCGCCGCTTTCGATTTTGCCGTTGCCGCAGGCCGCCGAAATGCAGCTCCCCGCCGTGCAAGTGCCCCCATTCGCGCAGGTTGCCCCGTCGGCTAGCGGCACCGCCGTGCAGCCGCCGGTCGCCGCGCACGAGTCGGCGGTGCCCAGGTGGCCGTCTTCGCAGTGGGTGGCGGCGCCCCCGTTGCACGCCGCGCCGGCGCATTGGTCGCCGACGGTGCAAGCGTCGCCGTCGGTGCAGTTCGTGCTGTTGGCCAGGGCCATGCAGCCATTGCCCTGTTCGCAGCTGTCGTCCGTGCAGGGGTTGTTGTCGTCGCACGCTTTGGGTGAGCCAGGCTGGCACGCGCCGCTTGCGCACTTGTCGCCAACCGTACACGCATCGCCATCTTCGCAGGCCTGGGTGTTGGCTGCGACCGTGCAACCTTTCGCCTTGTCGCAACTGTCGTCCGTGCATGGGTTTGCATCGTCGCAGGCCTTGGCCGCGCCACCCTTGCAAGCTTTGTCGGCGCAGGCGTCGTTGATTGTGCAGGTATCGCCATCGGTGCACGACGCGGTGTTTGCCACACCGACACAGCCGCTGACTTTGTCGCAGGCGTCGTCGGTGCAGGGGTTGCCGTCGTCACAGACCTTGGGCTTGCCACCGCAGGCGCCGGCAGCGCACACATCGTTGGTGGTGCACGCGTTGCCGTCGTCGCACTGCAATGGCACCGGCAAGTTGACGCAACTTTTGGTGAAGTCGCAGTAGTCCATCGTACACAGATTGCCGTCATTGCAGTCCGTGGCCGCGCCAGGCAGGCAAACGCCGCCGCTGCATTTGTCGTTGGCGGTGCAGCCATTGCCGTCCTGACACGGACCGCCTTCGCTGTTCTTGGGCGCGCACAAGCCTTGACCGTCGCACAGGTCGTCGGTGCACGCATTGCCATCGTTTCAAGGAATCTTCTTGCCAAATGCGCAGTTGCCCATGCTGCACTTATCGCCGAGCGTGCAAGTGTCGCCGTCGTCGCAGGGCAGACTGTTGTTGGCGTATTGGCATCCCCCCAGGCTGCTGTCACACTTGTCGTTGGTGCAGACGTTGCCGTCGGTGCAATCGGTTGGCGCGCCCGGCATGCACACGCCGTCGTTGCATTGGTCGTCGGTCGTACATGGGTTGCCGTCGACACACGGCGCGGGTGCGGGCGCCGACGCGCAGCCACCGCCTTCCTTGCAGCTGTCTTTGGTGCAGACGTTGCCGTCGTCGCAGATGTTGGCGCCGCTCTTGCACACGCCGTCTTTGCAGGCGTCGTTGATGGTGCACACATCGCCGTCGCTGCAGTCGCCCGACTTGGCGGCGTTGACGCAGCCGGTTGCCGCCGCGCACGAGTCATTCGTGCACACGCTGTCGTCATCGCAGCTTGTCAGTTGACCGGGCAAGCAAACGCCGGCCTTGCAGGCATCGCCGAGCGTGCAGGCGTCACCGTCGCTGCAGGTCGCGGCCGTTGCCAGATTGGTGCACACGCTGTCTTTGCAGGCGTCAGTTGTGCACACGTTGCCGTCGTTGCAGTCGACCGGTGAACACGCGGCGGCGATTTCCGCGGCGTCGCCCGCGCCATCGGCGGTAGGCGTGTCCTCGGTCACATCCCCAGCGCCATCTGACTCCGTGGCCAACACATCCTCGGCATCGCCGCCGGTTTGGCCGGCCTCTGCGCCGTCCAGCTCCGGCGCCAGCGCGTCGCCTCCCGCCGCATTGGCGCACCCTGCCAGCAGGTATAGCGACGCCAAGGCCAGCAGGTATAGCGACGCCGAGGCCAACCAGTTCGCTCGCTTCATGGCCAACACTCCGGGTGTGGTACCGCTACCCTACTTGTCGCTGCAGACCTTGCCGTGGCAAACCTTGCCGTCGCCCGCAAACCCGTCGGTGCACGGCAAGGCCCTGGCACGCAACCGGCGTTTTCGGCGCACAAGTTTCCTGACGAGCACTTGCCGGCCATGCACCCATGCCCGCACCTGGCGGCGCGGCCAGCGCCGCAAGCACCTCCAAACCTTGGAAGTACCTCAGGTTGTCGTCTGTGCTGCCCGCCGCGAGCTGCGGCGCTGCTGCGCACAGCGACGCCATGCGCACCAACCGGTCTGCTTTCGACCCGATCGCAACCATGGTCCAGCCTGTCTTGGTGGCACGGTACCGCGCCCGGTCGCAGCCGCACCGTCGCCCGCCTTCGGCTTCGGCACTCGCCGGGGCGATCGTGCGTGGGCGGCCAGGGGTTGTCAAAGTGGCGCGCTTGCCCCAGATGCGACGCATTGGGCGCACCTTTGCGTCTCCGCGCCGCCGCGCTTACATCTTGGTCTTGCAAACCGCAACCTGCTTGATCCAAGCCAAGAAGTCGACATAGGACGGGTCGCTCGTGTCTTGAAACTTGTCGCCGCCGCCGTGCCAGACACCGCCCGCGTCCTCGGCCAGCGGCTTGACCAGCAGCGTGCTCTGGGTCGGGTTGACGACATTGACGCCACCCTGCAGCGACAGCACGTTGTACATCGTGAACTTGGCGCCCACTGAGCCCGGAGTCGGATGCAGAAACAGCGTGGGCTTGGCGCCGCCGAAGGATTTGTTGGCGTCCTTGCCGGTCGGCGAGTGGCAGTGGTCGCAGCGGTGCTTCCACTTGAACACCTTGGTCGCAAAACTGCCGGCCAGCGTCGCTTCGTCGCAGCCGCCCAGCATCGGCTTGGTCGGCGGCGGCGGCAGCGGACCCGAAAAGCACGGATCGGCCGCTGGCACACCGCACGCAGCGTTCTGGCAGCTCGCCGACCACACGATCCACTGCAAGAAGGCGTCGTACTCCGCCTGCTGCACTGCAGTGGTGATGAGCTTGGACTCGGGCTTGGCCTTGGCAATCATGGCCAGCACCTGACTTTGCGGCGGATTGGTAAAGTCGACGAGACCTTTGGACTTCATACAGGCCATCGCATTGCACGGCGTATCTTGGACGAACAGGCCCAGGTCGATGCCCGAAAGGTGGCACTGGTTGCAGGTGGTCGGCTGGCCCTTGCTCACCAAAGGTTTGATTTTTTTCTGGAAAAGATCCGACAACTGGGCAGGGTCGCAGCTTGGGGCGGCATCGGCTGGCGGTGCCGTGTCTGGTTTGACCCCGCCGTCGACCTGGCCGGCACTGTCAACCGCTTGCGCGGCGTCCGCGGCACTGTCGCCGTCGGCAAGTGGGCCGCTGCCGTCGGCTGCCAGTTCGTCCGCTGCGCTGAGCGTGTCGGTCAAATCCACATTGAGCGTGTCAGCGCCGGTTGATGTTGCGGTGTCGCTAGGTGTGCCGTCGAATGCGGTCGCATCGCCGGTTGAAGCCGCATCGACCGGGGTCGCCGCGCCTGCGCCGCCAGAACTGCCACCCGTGGCGTTGCCACAGGCTGCAAGCGCCACCGCCAGGACCATCGCCATCGCTTGAAATCGCAAGCTGCCCCCCTTTTTCAGGCAACCGCAGTTGCCTCGCCCGGGGGCCAGCTTGCGCAAAACTGGGTGGAAAGTCTACCTGGAGGCTGGCCCTGGCCCGGTCCTGATCCTGTCCCTGACCCTGAACCTGTGCCTGAATCTGTGCCTGATTTTGGTACCGGCCCTGCGGCTGGCGCGGACCCTGAGCCTGTGCCTGCCTAGTGGACGCGGCGCGCGGCTGACCCTGTGCGTGACGAACGCCGCCTCAGCCTGCTCGAAAACCCTGTAACTCTTCTGGCCCGATCCCGGCATAGGCCAGCCAACGGTACACCTGTCGGCGGTGAACGCTGAACTCCTGGGCCACGGCTTCCATGCTGCCGCGGTGGCGGCGCAGCGCGTCGCGCAGGTGGGCGGGCGGCGGCCGACGCGCCTCGGTCGGCGTCAGCGTCACCTCGGGTCGAGCCACAGTCACTTTGCGAATGACTTCCTCGGGCAGGTGTTCCAGGCCGACCGCTTGCTCGCCGGCCAGGGCGCGCGCGCGAGACAGCGTGCCACGCAGGGACCGCAGGTTGTCTGGCCAGTCACACAGCAGCACGGCCTCCGCCGCCTCGGCCGTCAAGCGTTCGGCCCAATGTTCGGTGCGCCGGCCATTGGCCAGCGGCAGCACCGCGTCGGCCAGGTCCAGCACATCGGCGCGGCGATCGCAAAGTGGCAACAGATGCACGATATTGCTGCGCAACCGCGCCAGCAAGTCGCGCCGGAACCTGCCCGTCTGCGCCAGCGCGTCCAGGTCGGCGTTGGTCGATGCCACAAAGCGCACGTCCACCCGCAAATCGGCGCTGCCCCCGACCGGTCGCACCAGGTTTTCTTCCAGCACGCGCAAAAGCTTGGGCTGCAGGTGCGGCGGCAACTCACCGATCTCGTCCAAGACCAGCGTGCCGTGGTTGGCCTCGCGCACCCGCCCGGTTCGGGCCGCCGTGGCACCCGTAAAGGCGCCAGCCACGTGCCCAAACAGCTCGGACTCGAAAAGCTCAGAAGGAATCGCGGCGACGTTCAGGCGCACCAGCGGCCCGCTGCGCTTGCTCAGCAGGTGAATCTCGGCGGCGGCATGTTCCTTGCCGGTACCGGTCGGGCCGACCAGCAGCACGTGCATCGGCTGCGCGGCCGCCAGCGCCACCTCAAAGCGCGCCAGACGCGCCCGCTCGGACTTGCCCGGTTGATTGGGCGTCGGGTTGGCGTGCGCCATCGCCGTGCCGCTGTCGGCCTCGAGCACCGCCACCGTACTGCCCAAACGCAGGACGGCACCGTCACCCAGGCGGGCATGCTTGACCGGTTGGCCGCCTGACCAGGTGCCATTGCGGCTGTCGAGGTCGCGCAACCACACCCCACCCGGATCGGCATGAACCTGCACGTGGTCGCGCGACAGGGCCGGGTCGTCCAGTTGCAAGCCAGCGGCTTTGCGGCCCACCGTCCACGGCGCCATTGGCAAGGTCACGGTGCGACCCGCGTGCGCGCGGTCCGGGCACTTGACCAGGTGCAGCCGCCACAGGACGCCGCCGGTGCCTGCGGCAACCTTGGGCAGTTCAGGCGTGATGGTGGTTGTGGTGCTGTCCTTGTCCAAGGTGCCCCCCTAGCGCGGAATGTACTTGGCTTTCCAGTCTGCATCGACTGGCGGCGGTTCGGGGCCCGATTCGGCCGCGGGTGCCGGCGCGGGCTCCACACGGGCTGGTGCGGGTGCCGCAACGGTCGATTGGCCGGCGCGACCAGATTGGAGCGCGGAAGGGACGCGCGTCGGACGGACCTGGCGCGTCGGACCGGTCGGCCCCTGGGCGATCGCCGCGGTCGCGGCTTTTGCCGGGTCAGCGGCCGCTGCTGGCGCCGCATCGACTCTGGCCGGCGGCGTCACGGCTTGGCCAGAGCTGCTGGACGTCACGGCGCTCGGTGCCGGACGCTCATCGCGCGCTGCCGATGCAGCCGCGGCCGGCAACCGGGCGCGGGTGCCACTGGGTTCGGGCTGCCGCGCCACCAGGCCCGCCAGGGCGCCCGCCAGCCCGACGCCTGCCGCCGCCAGCCACCACCTGCGCCTCGGCCGCGCGGCCGCC
>CAXRHS010000135.1:0-2606 GCA_964230235.1 Myxococcota bacterium | reverse complement strand
CCACCCCGACGCCACCCTGGCCGCGGTGACGGTGCTGCGCAGGGGGCGGGTCGGCGATCGACGCGCTGGTGGGGGCGAGCCTCGTGCTCAGCGTCGCGACCCCGCAGTCTACCGGTATTGGCGGCGGCGGCTTTGCGGTGGTCGCGCCGACCGATGGCCCGGCGCGCGCGTTCGATTTTCGCGAGTCGGCGCCTGCCGCGACCCAGGTGGCGGACTACCTGGACGCCAATGGCCGGCTGGTGGCCGAGCGCAGTCAGCACCATGGTCTGGCAGTTGGCGTGCCGGGCTACATCGCGGGGATGTGGACGCTGCACCAACGCTGGGGCCGCCTGCCGTGGGCAGACCTGTGCACGCCGGCCGCTGAACTCGCCGAGTCAGGCGTAGTGGTGTCTCCACAGCTGGCGGGCGCGATAGCGGCGCTGTGGCCGTCGCTGGACCCGGCGGCGCGGCAGGTTTTTGGGGTTGCGGGCAAACCGCTGGCGGCAGGCGAACGACTGCGCTGGCCCACCCAAGCGGCCACTTTGCGCGCGATCGGCAGCCAGGGACCTGGCGCGTTCTACGCCGGCCCCATTGCGCGCGACATGGCGCAGGCGGTGCAGGCGGCGGGCGGCAAGCTGACCGAAGCGGACTTGCAACGCTACACCGTGCGCGAGCTGGATCCGTTGCGCGCAGAGTTGTTCGGGCACCTGGCTTTGACGATGCCAGCGCCGAGCGCTGGCGGCGCGCAGTTGCTGGCGATGGGCGAGTGGTTCGGCCCCTGGCAGGCCAAGGCCGGTTCGACCTATGGCCAGAATCCGCGGCTGGCGCACCACGCGCTCGCAGAAGCGATGCGGCGCTCGTTCATGCTGCGTCTGGCGTATTCGAGCGACAGCGATGTGCCGGCATCGACCCTGGACGCGATCTACCCGCCCGCGGCCCGCCATGCGCTGCGCGATGGATTCGACCCGACCCGCGCCGGCAAGTCGACAGAGCTCTCGGTTCCGGCGGCGGGCAAGCGCCTGGAGACCCATGAGAACACCTCGCACGTCTCGATTGTCGACGGCGATGGTCTGGCCGTGTCTTCCACCCACACTGTCAACCTGCTGCTCGGCAGCGGCATCCTGGCACCGCAAAGCGGCGTCCTGCTCAACAACGAGATGGACGACTTCAGCTACTCGGACAAAGACAGCAACGCCTTTGGGCTGGCCGCGTCGCAGGGCAACCGCCCCAAGCCCGGTGCGCGGCCGGTGTCGTCGATGACCCCGCTCATCTTGATGCGCGGACCGGCCAACAACCCGCAAGGGCCGTGGCTGGTCGTGGGCTCGCCCGGTGGACCGCGCATTGGCACGACCGTCGCACAGGTGGTGTTCCGGGTCGCGTACACCGGTTGGTCGCTGGCCGACGCCGTCAGCCGAGTCCGCGTGCACCACCAGGCGTTTCCCGATCAGGCGTGGGTCGAGGACGGCGCGGAGGGCGATGAAGTGGCGCGGCAGTTGCAAACGCTGGGGCATACTGTGGCGCGCAAGTCGCCGTGGTGCAATGTGCAGGCGGTGCAACTCCAGCAGGGCGCGGACGGCACGCTTTTCTGGCTGGCAGTCGCCGATCCGCGCGGCGAAGGCCTGGCCGCGGCGCGCTGATCACAAGGGCGACCGCGGACGGCCTGGTCCCGAAGTCGAAACCGCAGACCGGCGCGCTTTGTCGGCGTTTTCGGCTTTCGACCGACAACCTGCGCACCTTTGCTTCGGACTGTGGTGCGCCAAAGCGGCCACGGCCACTACGGTGCGGTCGGCGTCGTCCCGCTGCCCAGGTGCAGGACGCGCTGGCTTTTCGGGTCAGAGCGTGCCTCCAACACGGCGCGGTCGGTTCCCTCTGAGGCAATGAGGTCGTCGAGATCATCGGGCAGCGCGAATTCGGCCATGCCGCCGGCGTCGCTGACTGCTTCCAGTTGTTTGCCGTCGCACAAGGTCAGCCGCAATGCCTCGTTGGGCCGCGGCGATCGACCGCACGCGGTTTCGCGCACGCGCTTGACCAGTTCTTTGACACCCAGGTCGCGCTCGGACACGCCGAGCGCCGCCGTTTGCACGATCGCGCCAGCCAGCAGGCCCAAACCGATGACTGCGACTGCGCCGGTCGCCAGATACCGCGAGGTCTGCGCCGCTGGCGGCTCCATTTCATCGGGTTTGTGCATCGCGACCGCGGCGGTCAAGCCGATGCCGCCGGCAGTCAGGACGCTGCCGAACAGCCACTCGGCCAGCAACGACTGGCCAACCGCACGGGTGGTGGTGGTTGCCCAGCCGCGGGCATTCTGGCGCAGTTCATCGGCGCAGCGCTGCTCGGTCCACACTTCGGCAGGCAGGCGCAGGCCAACCCGCCGACCATCCACCGCGACTCGCTCACCGGCCGACACGGTGACTTTGCGAGGCTTTTCCAAGACCTCCGCGCGCAAGCTGGTTTCCGTCGCCAGTCGGGCGCACGCCAGATGACCCGCGAGCGCCAGCACCAGGGGCGCGCATCGCGACCGCCGGAGAGACCATGCAGGAACAAGTCGGTCGACAGCAGCGCGGAGCGAAGCAGCGAGTCGACTTGCCAAGTCGCGCGCTTGCGACCCACTGGGCTGGCAAACGGCC
>CAXRHS010000134.1:0-2476 GCA_964230235.1 Myxococcota bacterium | reverse complement strand
GTCGAGCACCGCCGGTCGGGCAATGCCGTAGTTCATGTAGCGCAGGGACGTGCAGCGCAATTGCCCCACCCGCTCGCGCAGGGGATCGGGCACGTCGGCCAGGATAGCGTACAGGTCGGGCAGCGGCACCGACGACAGGATGCGCCGGAAGGCCACCGTGCTGCCATCGCTCAGGTGCGCCGTCTTGGCGGCCAGGTCGATGCGCTCCGGCACCGTGTTCAGGCGGACTTTGTCGGCCGGCAGGTGCGCGGCGATCGCCTTGGCAAACGACTCGATGCCGCCCGTGCGCGGGTACAGGAAATTGGCGTTGTAGCCGGCCGTTTCGTCCACGATCCCCAGCGCGCCGGCTACGATCTGGCTCAGGTTTGGCTTGGGCAGGAAGCGCGCACACCAGTCGGCGGTGATCTCTTCGGGCGCGCAGCCCCACAGCTTGGTGTTGTACGGCACCATGAAGCGGCTGGTGATGCCTTTGCCAAAGCGCTGCAGGCAGAACTCGGCAAAGTTGTCGACGGGGGGCTGCTGGCCGCGCGCTTCGGCCAACGACGCGTCGATGGCGGCCTGCACGCATTCGTGCACGACATCGAGCGGCAAGCCGTATAGGTTCTGCTGAAACGGGAATTGCGTCAGCACGCCGTGCGACCAGATTCGCGACTTGCGCGCCACCCGCAGCATCTGGTCGCCCATGACATCGGCGACGAACTGCTTCATCTCCGGGTAGCGCAGGTGCAACCAGTGTCCGGTGTGGTCGAAATGGTAGCCCTGCACGACCTCGGTGCGGGTCAAGCCACCCAACCGCGCATCGCGTTCGACCAGCAGCCAGTTGCCCAGCCGCGCGTCGCCGGTGCGGCCAGCCTGGCGATCCAAGTGGTAGGCACCCGACAGGCCGGTCAGACCCCCGCCCAAGATCAGCGTATCGACAGTTTGCACGCGCGATGGCTCCGATGGGTCCGGCTAGGCACTGGGCAAATCGAGCAAGTGGCCCATGCGGTCGCGCTTGGTCACCAGGTAGCGCTGATTGTCGGCCGTCGCCGGCACCTCGATGCCCTGGCGCTGCACGACCTCAATGCCAAACCGCTGCAATGCCTCGACTTTTGCGGGGTTGTTGGTCATGAGCACGATCTGGCGCAAGCCAAGGTCGCGCAGAATCTGTGCGGCAACCGCATAGTCGCGCTCATCTGGCGCGAAACCGAGCGCTTCGTTGGCTTCGACGGTGTCTTTGCCCTGATCTTGGAGCGCGTAGGCCCTGATCTTGGCGATAAGTCCGATGCCGCGGCCTTCTTGGCGCAAGTAGAGCAGCACGCCGACGTCCGCCGCCTGTAGCCGCTCGAGCGCCAACTGCAACTGGCCACCGCAGTCGCAGCGCCGCGAGTGCAAGATGTCGCCGGTCAGGCACTGGCTGTGCAACCGCACCAGCGCGGGACTGCTCGCCGTCTCGGGGTTGCCGCGCACCAGCGCCATGTGCGCGCTGCCATCCAGGTCACTGGCGTAGACCCGCACCCGAAATGGGCCGTTGCGGGTCGCAACTTCGCCCTCGCGCAGCACCCGCACCAGCCGCTCGTGGTGGGCCCGCCAGGCGATGACGTCGCTGACCCGCACCAACGGCCATCCGGTCTGCGCTTGCACCTGCGGGCCGTGCTCGGCCATCGCCTGCTCGACGTCCAACAGCACATGGCTGACCAGCGCCGCCGGCTGCAGACCGGCCGCCACCACCAGATCGTGCGCCGCTTCGCAACCATAGGGCGCAGCGAGCACGCCGCGGTCGGCGACAATGGCGGGGATGATGTGGCCCGGGCGCACCAGATCGCTTGCGCGCGCGTCCGGGTCCGCCAACAGCCGCGCGGTCAAGCCGCGATCTTGGGCGCTGATGCCGGTCGAGACCCCGGTCGCCGCCTCGACGCTCACGC
The DNA here is from genome assembly GCA_964230235.1 of Myxococcota bacterium. Classification (GTDB taxonomy): domain Bacteria; phylum Myxococcota_A; class UBA9042; order UBA9042; family UBA9042; genus SXRM01. The sequence continues at coordinate 572 of CAXRHS010000134.1, read as the reverse complement.
CATAGTGGGGCATCCACACCGGTGCCCGCTTGCGCTCGACCGCTCCGCAATCCAAGGCCTTGGCGCGCGTGCGCGCCAGGGTGACAGCGAGCACGCCCTGGGCGTCGTTGGCCAGGCGGTTGACGAGCGCAGGGGTCGCGAACTGCGCGCCAGCGACCGCCCACAGGGCACCGCCATCGGTCATGTCTTCGGCGACGAGCGCGATGTCGCCGCGCCGCAGGGCGTCGAGCGCGCGCACTGTCGCTTGGACGCCCGTTTGGGGCGCCGCGACCAGGTGGCGATTGGGTGCAGTCGGAGTCAATCGGATCCAGCCAGCGCTAGGGCGTGCAAAAAGGGAGGTCGATCAAGGCCGGCGGTCAAGGAGCGGCGAGTCGATTTGCAAAGTCGCGCGCTTGCGACTCACCAGGCACACACGGGACGCTGGCTGAAAACCCTTAGCACGGCCCGGGTTTGACGTTAAAGGACGGCCCGTTGTAGCACTCGGCCTGACACTTGTTCAGGTAGGTCAGACCGTCGTCGCCGCACACCGGGGCCGGGGTGTTGGGGCACTGGCAGATGCATGGGCCGGTGTA
>CAXRHS010000133.1:0-7652 GCA_964230235.1 Myxococcota bacterium | reverse complement strand
CGCTGGGCGCCCTCGATCTGGCCGAAGACGAACTGTACCGCATCAAGCATGGCCGCGAGCGGCCCGATTACGAGCCGCCGCGCGAAGATGGCGAAGGCGGAGCGCGCGCGACTGAGCTGCCAGAGTCGTTCAGTGCCAGTGCAGAAGAGCGCGCTGCGGCGGAAGCTGCCGCCGACGCCGCGCTGGCCGATGTGGCGCCAGCCGCTGAGCCGGCCCCCGAGCCGGAGGTGGTGGTCGCGGCGGCCCCCGACGATGCAGCAGCGTCAGCCGCCATCGCCGCACCTGCAGTGGACGACAGCGCCGAGGCCGCGCCCGAGGCCGTTGCTCCGTCACAAAGCGATGACGCAGCGCCCGTCGCGGCGGCGTGATCTGGGCTTGCCTTTTGAAATTGAAATTCGTTATCATTTGCCGAGCCACCTTCCCGGGCGGCGACGCAAATGAGGCACGCCATGGCCGACGGCGCCCGAAGCCCTGATGCCGCAACGCTAGACCCCGCCGCTGTGGACGCCGCGTGGACGGGTCCGGCGGGTATGGTGCACGGTGGCCAGGGCGCGTCGCTCGATGGCTGGGCCCCCGGCCAGCGCGGCCTGGTGGTGCAGGTGGGGCGCGCCGACGCTTTTGGCGACCGCCTTGCTGAACTGGGCCTGACCCCCGGAGCGCCGGTGGCCGTGCTGCGCAAGGCGCCATTTGGCGGGCCGATGTTGCTGCGCGTGCGCGAATTTGCCCTGTCGCTGCGCTTGAGCGAGGCCGCCGCGGTGCGGGTGGCGCCCGTCGGCTGACACGATGGCTGAGCCGAGCGCCGCGGGCGCGCCCGAAAACTGGCTGCATGTCGCGCTGTGCGGCAATCCCAACACGGGCAAGACCACCCTGTTCAACCAGTGGACCGGCGCCAACGCCCAGGTCGGCAACTACCCGGGCATCACCGTCGAGCGCCACAGTGGCCGCCACCAGGGGCCGACGCGACGCTGGCAGGTCCACGATCTGCCCGGCTGCTACAGCCTGACCGCCCACAGCCCGGAAGAAGAGCTGGCGTTTCTGGCGCTGCGCGGACGGTTGGACGGCCCGCCGCCCGACGTGGCGGTGGTGGTGCTCGACGCGTGCAACCTGGCGCGCAACCTGCTCTTGCTTGTGCAGGTGACTGAACTCGGGGTCCCGGTGGTCGCGGCGCTGAACCTGATGGACGCAGCGAGCGCGGCCGGCTGGCGCATCGACGCGGCCGGCCTGCAAACGGCGCTGGGCTGTCCGGCGGTGCCGATCGTGGCGCGATCGGGAGAGGGCCTGCACGACCTCGCGGCGGCGGTCGAGGCCGTCGCCGCCGATCCGGCGCTCGGCCGCGGTCCGGCCGCGGTGTGGTCGCTTGAAGTGCAGACAGCCATGCACGCGGCGCGCGCCGCCGATGCGCGCCTTGCTGGCGTGGCCGATGGCGAATTGGCGTGGCTGCTGGCCGCGGATCCGGCGCTGGTGGACCGCTGGCAGCCCGGCCTGGGGACCCAGTTGACGCAAACGGTCGGCCGGACCGCCGACGAGACCGCCGACGTTCGCCGGCGCCTCATCCACGATCGCTACCGCCGCATCGACAGTTGGGTGGCCGCGCATACCACGGCGCCTGCGGGCCCCAAGCACACGCCAAGCGATCGCGTCGACGACGTGCTGCTGCACCCGCTGTGGGGAACGGCGGTGTTTGTGGTGGCGATGACGCTGCTGTTTCAAGCGGTGTTCGCGTGGGCGACGCCGATGGCGGACGCCGTCAACGCCGCGATGGGCTGGGTGGCCGACTTGAGCCGCAGCCACCTGCCGGCCGGCCTGGGTCGCGACGTGCTGGTCGATGGCGTTCTGGCCGGGGTCGGCGGCACCTTGGTGTTCTTGCCACAAATTCTCGTTCTTTTCCTGGGTATTGCGCTGCTGGAAGACAGCGGCTACCTGTCGCGCGCGGCCTTTCTGGTCGACCGGGCGATGGCGCGCGCGGGGTTACCGGGCAAGGCGTTCGTGCCGCTGCTGTCGAGCTATGCCTGCGCGGTGCCGGGCATTTTGGCCACCCGCACGCTCAGCGACCCGCGCGACCGCCTGCTGACCATCTTGATTGCGCCGCTGATGTCCTGCTCGGCCCGCCTGCCGGTGTACACGATGGTCACCGCCGCCGTATTTGCCGATGTGCCGCTGGTGGGCGGCGTGCTGGCGTTTGGTGGCCTGGTGGTTGCAGCGATGTACCTGCTCGGTTTTGCGGTCGCGCTGGCCGTCGGAGCGGTGCTGCGGCGCACCCTGGTCCCGGGCGAGGGCGCGCCGCTGCTGCTGGAGATGCCGCCCTACCGCATGCCGCGGGCCAGCAACCTGGTGCGGGTGCTGTGGGAGCGCGGCCGGGTGTTTGTGGTCGAAACCGGATCGACCATCGTGGCGCTGAGCGTAATCTTGTGGGCGCTAATGACCTTTCCGCGCCTGGATGCCGACGCCCACGCCCATCAGGCTGCCCGCGCCCGCATCCAAGCCAGCACGCCAGCGGGCCCCGGCCGCGACGAGGCGCTGGCCCAGGCGGATCTCACGGCCGCCCAACTGCGGCTGGATCACAGCATCGCCGGCCGCTTGGGCCATGCACTGGAGCCGGCGATCGCGCCGCTCGGCTTTGACTGGCGCATCGGCATTGGGCTGGTCGGATCGCTGGCCGCGCGCGAGGTGCTGGTGCCGGTGATGGCGCAAGTCTACGGCCGGGCCAGCAGCGACGACGTCGACGACCGTTTTGCCGCCGATGTCGGCCAGACCATGGCCAAGGCGGGATCGCTGACACCGCTCAAAGGCCTGAGCTTGATGGTGTTTTTTGCCATCGCCATGCAGTGCCTGAACACGCTTGCGACGATTGCCCGCGAGACCCGCAGCTGGCGCTGGCCGCTTTTCGCGTTTGGCTACCTCAACGGGCTGGCCTGGCTGGGATCGTTTGCGGTCTACCAGGTCGGTCGCGCGCTGGGTTATTCGTGAGGGCCGCGTGAACGAATTGGTCGCGCTGGCCGCCGTCGCGCTGGCCGCCGGTTGGTTGTGGCGCCGGTTCCGGCGGCCCAGCGGCTGCGGCCACTGCGCCGCCCAGGGCCATTCGCCGGCGGCCGCCTGCCCGCGTCACGCCACCCGGTCGGTCGACGAACTGCGGCTGGCGTCCAACACCGCCCGGGCGGCGGCCTGCGCGTCTGCGACCGATCCTCCGGTCAGCCGCACAGCTTCGCCGGCAGCGAGCGCCGCGCGGAACGCTGGCCCCGGCGCATAGCCCCAGGCCTGCAGGTCCTGGCCGCCAAAGCCGAGATCGGGAAACGCTTCGGCCCGCCGCCACGCCGCGCGCAACTGCCGCCACTGCAGCCAGGGCCCCTGCGGGTCGCGCGCGTGCAGCGCCACCAGCGCGGCATCGGCGAACGGATCGCGCAGCCACCGCGCCACACTGGCCGGCCAGGGCCCCGGTTCGGGCGGCGGCAGTGCGACCTCGCGGGCCAGGCGCAGGATCTGGTGCACCGCCTGGCCGTCGTGGCGGCTCAACCGCAAGGTCGCCGCGAACTCGCGGCGGTCGGGCCAGGCGGTGTCGTCGCCCGCCAAAAGTGCCAAGGCCAGGGCCAGATCCATTTTGGCGGTGGGCAGATCGCCCGTGGCCGGGCCATCGCGCAACGCTGCCTGCGCCCGCGCAAAGCCAGCCCGCGCGGCCGTCAGCGCCGGGTCGGCCGCGCACCGTTGCGGCCAAAGCACAGCCGCCAGGCCCAGATCGACCAGCAGGTCCAGCGCCACGCCCGCCGTATCGGCCGTCACCATCGCGGTCAGTTCGGCGGTAATCCGCTCGCTCGAAACTTTGGTCAGCGTCGGCCCCAAGGTGCGGATGGCCGCTGCAGTGTCTGCCGCGACGGCCAGGCCAAAGCGCGCCGCAAACCGCGGCGCCCGCAACAGGCGCAAGGCATCTTCGCCAAATCGAGCGGCGGGCTCGCCAATGCACCGCAATTGCCGCGCGCGCAGATCGGCAACGCCGCCGACCCAGTCGCAGACCGTGGCAACGCCGGCTGGACCCGGTTCGGCCAGCAGGCCATTGATCGTGAAGTCGCGCCGCAGTACGTCTTCGCGGGCATCGGCAAACCGCACGCTGTCGGGCCGCCGGCCATCGCTGTAGTGACCGTCGGCGCGAAAGGTGGCGACCTCGATGTCGTACACCGTGCCGTCGGGGCCAGGCTGGCGGACGCGCACCACGCCAAACGACACCCCGACCTGCACCACCTCGCCAAACAGCCGCAGCACCTGCTTGGGCCGGGCGGCGGTCGCCACATCGTAGTCCTTGGGCGCGCGGCCGAGCAGCAGGTCGCGCACGCAACCGCCGACCAGGTAGGCGGCGTGGCCATGCGCGCGCAACGTCCGCAACACCGCCAGCGCCGCCAAGCACGGCGCGGAATCGGGCAACTGCACGGTCTCGGGCTCAGCCACGGCCGCAGTATCGGATCGGCGCGGCGGCGCGGCAACCTCTGGCGCGGCAATGATGGATTCGTGTAAAGTAGCCGGTTCGCGGCAGCGCGGCCCAACTGGGCGTCGCGTTGGTCCCCATCCGCGGGTCAACGCCCGCGGCAGACTCCGCGCATTTCGTGCAAGGTCCGACACATGCAGGAAAACCCACTGTTTGGACACCCCTTGGCGCGCGCCGCGTGCACACTGGCCCTGCTGCTTGGCCTGGGTGCCTGTACCCAGGACGGCGCCACCAACACCAAGGTCGACGCGGTCGGTGCCGATGCCAGCGTCGACACCGGCGAAGAAGAGGTGTTCGCTCCAGACGTCGAGGCCCCGCCGAGCCTGAGCTGCAAGCTGCTGGTCAAGCCCGAGACGGGCAACGCGCCGCTGCCGACCGAACTGACGGTGACCTTTGAGGGCACCGCCCGCGAAAACGTGTTCGTCAAGTGGGATTTCGGCGAGGGCGAGGAGCCCAAGACCTTCGATCTGGCGTTGCCCGATGAGTCTGGCGCCGATCACCAGGTGCACACCTACGCCTTCAAGGGATCGTACAACGTCAAGGCGACGGTGCTGTGGCGCAAGAATGCCAAGGTGCGCTGCGATGCCACCGGCATCGTCGCCGTCAAAGACCCGGTTGCGCTCGCCATTGGCACGGTGGAACTCATCTCCGCCCCGACGGTCGGCCTGGGCGGCGACGTGACGCTGGCCTTCGCGATCGTCAACACCGGCGAAGAGGCGGCGTCGCCGTTTGAGGTCAACGCCTATCTGTCGGCGACCCAGACGTTTGACGACACCGCCGTGCCGGTGCACAGCGTAAAGGTGCCGTCGATGGCGGCCGGCCACAGCAGCGAGTCCAAGATCGTGTGGTCATACGACCCGACCGGCGACCCGACCAAGAACAACCCCTACACCTTCCAGGTGCCCAAGCAAGGCATCGCCGACGGCGACTACTTCATCCACGTCATCGTCGACGCCAAGAAGGCGCTCAACGAAGTCAACCACGCCGACAACGAGGCTTACGCGACTTCGCTGCTCAAGATCGACAACAAGGTGGTGGCCAAGCCCGACCTGACGGTGACGCCCCCGGTCTTCAACAACCTGGTGTCGTTTTCGCAAGGCGACACCTTGCCCTACGAGCATGAAGTCGCCAACCTGAGCGACGGCGAGGCCAAGTCCATCAAATTCGCGGTCTTTTTGTCAAAGGACGACAAGCTCGACTACGACTTCGAGCTCAAAGACGTGTGCGACGAGAAAACCAAGGAGTGCGGCGAAAACCCGGCCCAGGTCGACAAGATGCTGACCAAGCTCAGCACCTCGAACCTGCTCAAGATGGCGGGCAAGTCGTCGCTGCCGCTGGTGTATTCGGTCGAAGTGCCGCAGGTGCCCGATGGCGACTACTTCCTGATCGCCAAGATCGACGTGCTCAACACGGTCGACGAGACCAATGAGCTGAACAATGTCGCCGTGTCCAAGGACAAGGTCCAGGTCAAGAAGGTGATCAAGCAGGGCGTAGATCTGCAGCTGGTCAGCATGACCGTCAAGCCCAAAGGCACGTTTCTGGGCGGTCAGATCGGGGTCGAGTACGCCGTCAAGAACAATGGCAACCAGGCCATTGCGACGTCGAGCGTGGCGGGGATCTACTTCTGCCCGGACAAGGCCTTCAACAAGGCGCAGTGCGTTACCAACCAGAAGAACGTGACCTTTTCGGCGCTTGCGGCGGGCGAGACCAAGACCGGCACGGAATTGGTCACGGTGTCGACGCTGACACCAGTTGGCGACTACTACATCTACATGCGTTTGGATCCCGACGACAAAGTGCAAGAACTGGACGAGGGCAACAACGTCGGCTTTTTCGACAAGCTCATCATCACCGCGACCCAAAACGTCGACCTGGCCGTGAGCGACATCGGCTTTCACCCCAACACCGCCAAAGCCGGCGACAACTTCAAGTTGAGCTACACGGTCAAGAACGGCGGCACCACCGGCGCCGCGGCCTTTACGACCTGGATTGCGCTCGCGCCCGACAAGACCTGCGTCAACTACACGCTGGTCAAAGAGGTCGTGTCGGGCGGCGTGGACGCGCTGAGTGAAACCGACGTGGTGCAGGTCGTGACCTTGCCGTTGGGCCTGGACCACAACATCAGCAAGTACTTCGTGTGCGTGATGCTCGACGTCAAGAAGGCCAACACCAAAGAGCAGAACCCGCTCAACAACAACGGCGTTTCGACCGCCGAACTGACGGTAACGGGCGCCAAAGGCGGCTGTTTCGAAGACAAGCTGGACGATGCGCCCGGCAACAACACCTTTGACAAGGCGTCGACGGTGGCGCTCAATGACACCCATAGCCTGGGTTCGTGCGGCAACGAAGACTGGTACAAGGTCGATGTGCCCAAAGGTCACTCGATTTTTGCCACGCTGGTGGCCACGCCGCTGTTTTCGACCACGCCGGTGCCGGCCGACCTCGATCTGCTCATCTACCAGCCCGACGGCAAGACCCCGGTCGACGCCCAAAAACTGCAGTCGGCGGTCAAGAAGGGCTCGGTGTTGACGGTGCAAACCGGCGGCGCGTGGTACGTGCAGGTGCTGCCCAAGACCGGCGCTTCCAAAGCGCAGTACACCTTGCAGATTCAGGTGGTGCCGCCCGCAGCGGGCACCGACCTGTACGCTGGCGCGCTGTCGGTGGCCCCCAATGCCACTTTCCCGGGCGCGCTGCTCAAGACCAAGTTCAAGCTCACCAACCTGGGCGACAAGCCGGCGGGGCCGTTTGCGGTGCGTTACGCCTTGAGCAAGGACACCAAGCTCGACGCGGCCGATCCGGTGCTCAAGGACCTGATGTTTGAAAAAGGCATGGCTGCCGCCGAAGCGCTGGATGTGACCCAGACGTTCGTGCTGCCCGTCGTGGCCGGCGGCCCCTATTACGTGCTCGCCGCGGCGGACGTCTCGGCCGCAGTCGCAGAGACCAACGAAGCCAACAACGGCGCGGTCAGCAACGGCCTTTTGCTCAACACCGAACTCAGCTGCCTGCCAGATGCGTACGCGGGCAACCACACCGCCAACGACGCCGCGACATTGCCGCCGACCGGTGGCCTGGTGCACAAGCTCAACGTTTGCCCAGGCCTGGAAGACTGGTTCGCCATCGTGGTGCCGACCGGCAAGGCGCTCAACGTCAAGATGAACTGGAAATACCAGGCCGGCAAGGG
>CAXRHS010000132.1:0-4677 GCA_964230235.1 Myxococcota bacterium | reverse complement strand
TTCCTGGGTCTTCCGGCTGGCGCTGCGGGCACGCGCCCGCCCAGCGCCCGATCGCGGGCGGCCAAGCGGCAGCCCAGGGCGCATCCGGCAGCGGTCCGTTGGCGGTCGCGGGCACTTGCCGCGGCCGCTCTGGGCGGACATGTCGGAAATAATCAAGTCTTTTCAATGGCCAGTGCGGTCGCCGAGCAACCGGTCCAACACGATCGCCGCGGCGGCGCGCACCGACAAGTGGTTGTACGGCGCGCGGTCGTCCGGCCCGGTGGCGTGCCACAGATCGGGGTCGGCGACGATCGGCTCCAACCGCAGATCGGCCGCGTCGATGATCGACTGGTCCAGGCCCCAGCCGGTCCCGAACACCACCAGCAACGGCGGCGCGGGCGCTTCGGACTGGGCCTGGCGCGCGATCTCGCGGCGATAGGCGGCAAACGACCACAGGGCAGTGGTTTGATCGCCAGCCACCCGGGCGGCGGTCACGGCCACCACGGGCGCGCGGCCCGTGGTTTGTGCAATGATTTGCTTGGCTTGGGCCAAGCTTGCGGCCACCTGCACCAGCCGCATGGCATCGGCCCGCCGCAGGTGGGTACTGCCGTCGCCTTGGGTCCAATGCTGGGCGATTTCGGCCGCCAGCCGTTGCTGCAAAAGCACCGGCGTCACGACGAAAAGGCCCTGCAACCCATAGGTTCGGGCAGAGCGCGCCAGGTCGTGCACATCGACGTTGGTCAGCGCGGTGGTGACCACCTGCCCGGTGCGATCGCGCACAGGGTGGTGGACAAGGGCGGCGAAGATAGGGATTTTTGCGGAAATGTCAACGTCTTTTTCGGGCACGGAAGCGGGCGTCGCGGCCGAATCCGCCGGCGTTTCGGGCTCAGCAGGCGCCTGGTCCGGCAGTTGATCGGCCAACCACGCGCGATCTTTGGGGTCGATGCGCACGTCCTGCAGCAACTCAGGCCGTCGCAGCCGCGTGCGCAGCAGCGCTTGCCGCCGCCGCCAGCGCGCGATCTCGGCGTGGTTGCCGCCGAGCAGGACGTCCGGTACCGTTTGGCCTTCGAATACCCGCGGGCGGGTGTACTGCGGCCCCTCCAAGATGCCGCCCGTGTGCGATTCTTCGTGCAGAGATGCGGCGTTGCCGAGCACGCCGGGCAGTAGCCGCGCGACAGCCTCGACAACGACCAGCGCCGCCACTTCGCCGCCGTTGAGCACGTAGTCGCCGATCGACACCACCTCGTCCACGTAGGCTTCGACGCGCGCATCAAAGCCCTCATAGCGGCCGCACAACAGCACCAGACCGGGCAGGGCCGCCCACCGCTGTGCATCCGCCTGCCGCAGCACCCGACCGGCCGGCGATAGCAGCACCACCCGCGCGCCGGGCGCGGCCTGCCGGACCTGCCGCAGGCACGCCAGCACCGGGTCGGGCTTGAGCACCATGCCGGCGCCGCCGCCATACGGCACATCATCGACCGTTCGGTGGCGATCGCGGGTCCAATCGCGAAAATTGTGCGCGCGCACGGCGACCCGATCGTCGTCGACCGCCTTGCCAAGCAGGCCCTCGCCGCGCGCCGCCTCAATCAGGGCCGGAAACAGCGTGAGGATGTCAAAGCGATAGGCCATGGCGCCGGGGCTTGTAGCCGCAAATGGCGGTCCATGCAACGGTCCAGCCGGGCCCGCGCGCCCGAAAACGGCTGAAAAACCGTTGACAGCAGCCCGGCTCACCCCTAGCATGCCGCCCCCTCGCGGTCCATGCCGCGTGCGCGCGATCCGTGGCATTGTTGTTGAAAATCGCAGACTTGACGGCAGTTCCGGCTCGGGTCGACCTCGACCTGGCGATGGACTGGTGCGCGGAGCGCGCTGGCGATGTTTTTACGGCAGCCCAAGCGCGCGCCCCGGTTGCCGTCACCGCCAGCAAGGTCGCCGAAGTGGTCCACGTGCACGTGCGCACCAAGGCCCGCTTTGGCTTCGCGTGCAGTCGCTGTGCAGAGTCTGCCGAGTTGGACGTCGACGCCGAATTCGAGCACCACTTTGTCGGACCCGGCAAGCTCGATGCCGGCGACGGCGAGGCCGCCAGCAGCTTTGACGCGGATCCCGATGTCAGCGAGCACGACGGCGTGCACGCACACCTGGACGACCTGGTCATCGAGTACCTGTTGCTGGAGTTGCCGCCCGCGCCGCTGTGCGCGCCGCACTGCAAGGGCTTGTGCGTGACCTGCGGCACCAACTTGAACCAGGCGACCTGCGGCTGTGCCGCCCAACCCCAGGCGCTGTCGCCGTGGGCCAAACTCGCCCATTTCCAGGTCGCGCCGACGCAGTCCGCGCGCACCTGACTGTCTGGCCGGCGCACCGCGCCGCGCTGTTTTTGTTGAGGACACCATGGCCGTACCCAAGAAACGCCAATCACGGACCCGCACTGCCACCCGCCGCGCGCAGTGGGACGTCATCAAGGCCCCGACGCTGACCCTGTGCGCCAATGCGGCGTGTGGTCAGCCGGTGCGCCCGCATCGCGTGTGCGCGGCGTGCGGCATGTACCGCGGCAAGCAGGTGTTGGCCGTGGCCGCACCGGTTGACGAGGCCCTCGCCGCCGCCGCGGAGTAGCCCTTGATGGCTGACGCTTTGCCGCGACCCGCCCAGCAACCTGGCGCGACGGCAGCGTCGGGCGCGTGGTTGACGCGTGCGGCCGTGAGGTTGCTGCGCCAGTGCGCGTTGCCGTTGAGCCTGGGTCTGTTGACATGTGGCTGCGCGGGTGACGCCGGGTCTGGTTCGGGCGCATCTCAGGGCGCCGATGCCGGAGCTGACGCCAAGCCGGGCGCCGGCGCTCAGATCAAGTACTCGGTGCAGGACGGCACCACGATCGTGCAGTGGCCCGAAGACGAGTGGCCATTCCACTGCGTGCGCCTGACCCAGACCGTCGCCGGCAAAGCCAAGCCCGTCGAGTTGCTGCTGTGCAACAAGCAGGAAGGCCGCAGCAAGGTCGTCATCGGCAACACCCCGGGCGAAAAGGGCGTCGACTACGCGTGGTCGGCGTCGCAAGGGCTGCAACTGGGCCCCGCGCAGTGGCGCCTGGAAGGCGGCAGCAAGAACTGGGGCGTGACGCCAAACCTGCTCGGCAGCGGCACGGTTGAACTCGGTCCGCATTTTGGCGGTCCCTGTCAGACCCCGACGACCACCGCCACCGGCCTGGAAGAGTGGCACCCGGCGCCACCGGTCAAGCTCAACGTCTCGGTCAAGCTCGGCGAAGCCGCGCGATCGACGGTCGACATCTCCAGACCCGATATTTGGGTCGACAGCGTGACCGCTTCGGGCAGCACCGCCAAAGGCGGTACGCTGGCCTTCAGCTACACATTTACCAAGACCGGCATGTATACGGTCGAGGTCAACAACACCGGCGGCGGCGCGATCCTGAACTGTGCGGTGTATGTCGGCGCTGGCCTGCCGCTCATCCCCGTCGAGGTGTCCGGCGGAGCGGGGCTGGCCGGACCGCCGAGCGAGACGCAGCTGGCGACCTACCGCCAGAAGTTGCTGGATTTGACCAACCAGGAGCGGGCCAAGGTCGGCCTCGTCGCGCTCAAACTCGACGACACCCTGAACAAAGTCGCGCAGTACCACTCCGACGACATGGGGGCCCAAGGCTACTTTGCCCACAACTCGCCCAATGGCGAGGGGCCCGGCGATCGCGCCAAGAAGTTTGGCTGGACCAAGGGCATTGGCGAGAACATCGCGTCCAGCCTGTCGATCGACGGGGCGCACAACGGGCTTTTCTGGAGCGCAGCACACCGGCGCAACATGCTTGGCAATTACAAGGTCGCCGGTTTTGGGGTGGCCAAGGCCAAAGGCGACAGCAAGAACATGCTGGTCACCGAGAATTTCGGCGACTGATCGCCGGCAGTAACAGTAGGCTACCATGCGCATCGCAATCGCTTCGGACCACGCCGCCATTGAGTTGCGCCAGCATCTGGTCGCCCACTTGGAGCGCGCTGGCCATCAGGTCGAGGACCTGGGCTGTGACGAGGGGCAGCGCGTCGACTACCCCGATTACGCCGGCGCCGCCGCGGGCGCAGTGGCCACCGGCAATGCCGACAAGGCGCTGCTTTTGTGTGGCACCGGAATCGGCATGAGTATCGCCGCCAACAAGGTCGTCGGCATCCGCGCCGCTTTGGTGCACGACGTGACCACCGCGCGGCTGGCTGGCGAGCACAACGCCGCCAACGTGTTGTGCATCGGCGCGCGGGTGGTCGGTCCGTTGGTTGCGGCCGAGTGCGTGGATGCGTGGCTGGGCGCGCAGTTCGATCCGCGCCACCAGCCGCGCTTGGACAAGGTCGCCGCGATGGAGTAGCCGAGCGTGCGCTGTCCGGTCTGCAAGCACAGCGATACCAGCGTGTTGGAATCGCGCGTGGTCCCCCAAGGCGAAGCGATTCGGCGTCGGCGCGTGTGCGATGCCTGCAACCACCGCTTTACCACCTACGAGCGCATCGAATTGCAGTTGCCGGCCGTGGTCAAGAAAGACGGCCAGCGTCAGCCGTATGCAACCGACAAGCTGCTGGCCGGCATCTTCAAGGCCGTGCACCGCCGGCCGGTCAGTTCCGACGCTGTGTACGATTTCGGCCGCGCAATGGAGCTCAGGCTGGCCGAATCGGCCGACCGCGAGGTGCTTTCGAGCGCGCTCGGCGATGCCGTGATGCAGTTCCT
>CAXRHS010000131.1:0-6671 GCA_964230235.1 Myxococcota bacterium | reverse complement strand
CTCTGAGATGCTGTTGCCGCCCTTGCCGGGCCGCGCCGGCGAGCACGGCGGGCATCACGGTTCGCACGAGGACTACACGCTGCAGTTCTTGCTGGCGTCGGGGCTGACCGGGATCCTGCGCCAAGCGGTGGGTTCGCAGGGGATTGCGCCCGAGCACATCGCGGCGCTCATCAGCGACGAGGTGGCGACCGATCCAGCGCCGTTCACGGTCGCCGGCCACGACCTGAAAAGCCTGCTGTCGACACTGATTTCCAGTGAACTGGATGTCGACCGCATGGACTACCTGCTGCGCGACAGCTACTTCACGGGCGTCAGCTACGGTCAGTTCGACGTGCAGTGGCTGGTCGCGCACCTGTGCCACTACATCGACGACGCCGGCAAGCTGCACCTGGGCCTGCAAGACCGCGCCGTCTTTACCTTCGACGACTTTCTGCTCAGCCGCCACCACATGTTCCTGATGGTGTATTTTCACAAGAAATCCGTTTGTTACGATCACATGCTGCGGCGCTTCTACGAGCAGTTTCCCCAGTATTGTCGCGCGCCGGCCGACCCGGAGGCCTACCTGCAGTTCGACGACCACGCGCTATGGCGGGGGTTGCGCGGCATGGCCGGTCAGAGCCCGTGGGCTGGCGGCATCGTGCATCGGCAACCCTTGGAACTGGTGGCCGAATCGACGCCCAGCGGCAAGGAACCCATCGAGGCCCTGGTCGACGCATTGCGCGACGACGGCATCGATCACCTGCGGGTCACCAGCCACGGCGCGTTGTCGAAATACCGCGCCGCCGACCGTCAACGGCGGATTTTCGTGTGCCGGCGCGTGCCGCAGGGTGGCGTGCAGTGGACCCAGCTTGGCCATGCCACCCAGCTTTTCGAGCGCTATGCCGAACAAACCACCTTGGAGCGCGTCTACGTGTGGCCGGCCGACGCCGGTCGCGTGGGCGAGCGCTTGGGGCAATTGCGCATGCGCGGCTAGGCCGATGGGCGGCGCGCCGCCACCTTGACCCCAACGCCATTGCACCGCAAAGTCGCAGGCCCGGAGGTTGCCGTCCATGCATCGCTGTTTGCCGTTCGTGCTCCTGGCCCTTGCGCTCGCTGTCCCTGTTCAGGCGCAGACGCCGGCTTCGCCGCCCGAAGATCCCGGCCTGCACGTGATCATCGAAGCCACGCAGCGGCCGCTCGACAGCCTGCTGGTGCTGCCGCCGGTGTGCGCGGTGGCCAAAAAGGACTGCGACCTGTTGGAGCAAGTCCTGAACAACGACGCAAGGCTGTCCGGCCTTGTGCGCGCGTTGCGCGGAACCCCGGCGCACGCCGCCCAGATCGTCAAGGTACCGCTGCCGGCGCTGGCGATTCGCGCGTCGGCGGCGTCGGCAGCCGGCGCCAATTTCGTGCTGGCGACCGCGATCAAACCGGGCAAAGAGGCGGGCTACTACGAGTTGCAAGCGGCGGTCGCCGAGGCGCGCGAGGGCAAACTGCTGCCGCTGCAAGACTACGCCGTGCAAGTCTCGCCGGCCGCTTCCGTTCGCTCGATGGCGCACCGGGTCTTCAACGGCGTGCAAGGGGCGCTCACCGGCATTGAAGGCAGCTTTGACACCGTCATTTTCTTTTCGTCCAAGGCGCCAGGCTGCGACCGCTGTATCTACCAGGTCGATGCCGATGGTGCCAACCGGCGGATTCTGGTCAGCGATCCCGGCATCCACATGTTTCCGGTGCAGTTGCAAGACGGCGGGCTGATGTACACCTCGTTTCGCTCCGGCATGCCGAGCCTGTACAAGCTCGACGCCATGCAACTGATGGCGATGTCGGACCTCACGCCGACCCTGCCCAAAAGCAAGCCCAAGAAGGACGCCAAGGCCACAGACCCCAAGGCCCCCGACGCCAAGCCCGAGACTGCCGGTCCACCCGTGCCGTTCGCGGCAGGAAAAGACTTGCAGTTTCGCGGTTGTGCGCAAAATTCCCGCGGGGAACTGGTCGCCACCGTCAACGACGGCGATCAGGCCGACATCTGGAGCATCGACTGGTCCGGTCAGCCCAACCGCAACTTGACCAACCACCCGGCCAACGACCTCAGCCCGACTTTTTCGCCAGACGGCGAGTACATCGCATTCGTCAGCGACCGCACGGGCGAGCCTCAGATCTACTACATGACGTCCGACGGCTCGGGGGTCAAGCGCCTGACCTTTGCCGGCAACTACAACGCGGACCCCGATTGGGGGCCCGATGGCAAGATTGCCTACTCTGGCCAGCGCGGCAATGCGCTCGATGTGCTGACCGTGACCATGCAGGGCAAGATGCAGCGGCTGACCCCGGGGCAGGGCAAGCGGTCGCTCGAGCCGACGTGGTCGCCCGACGGCCGGCGCTTGATCTACGTGTCGAACGAGGACGGCAAGGGCCATCGGCTGTGGATCACCGCGACCGATGGCGCGGCGCGCGAGCCTATCGAGGGGCCGTTCGGGCAGTTCTACACGCCGAGTTGGCAGCGGATGCCGGGCAAGAAGGCGAGGGCTTGGCCAAGGTTGTAGGCGTCGCGGTGGCTGCCGGGCGCGCGCCGGCGAGCTGCTAGCGTCCCTGTCGGTCTGCACTGGCCCTGATTCGGGCCACTGACCTTGCCAAGATTCGGGCCACCGACCTTGCCAACCTGCCCCCGAAGTGTTGCACTACGCGCCCTTCGCGGCCGGTCGCCGCAGCCCGGTCAGCGCCAGCCCATGTGCCCTTCGCCCGAATTACCAGACACCCCGCGCGGTTACATCATCCCCATCGGCGGCGCCGAAGACAAGATGAGCGACCGCACGATCCTCAAACGCTTCGTGCAGTTGTGCGGCGGGCGCAGCGCACGGATTGCGATCATCCCGACCGCCAGCGAGCTGTCGACTACCGGCAGCAAGTACGAAGAAGTGTTCAGTTCGTTGGGCGTCAAGCGCGCCCGCGAGTTGCCGTACAAGACGCGGCAGGACGCCGAGCGCAGCGACTGGATGGAAGAACTGACCGCGGCGACTGGGGTGTTCCTGACCGGCGGCGCGCAATTGCGGCTGAGCACGATCCTGGGCGGCACCGAAGTTGCGCAGGTGATGCGGCGCCGCAACGCCCGCGGGGTCCACATCGCCGGCACCTCGGCGGGCGCAGCGTTCGTGAGCGAGCACATGATCGCGGTCGGCAAAGGCGGCGCCACTCCGCGCGCGGGGCAGGTGGTGCTGGCGCCGGGCCTGGGCCTGACCAACCGCATCATCGTCGACCAGCACTTTCGCCAGCGCGACCGGCTGGGGCGGATCCTGGCCGCCATCGCCTACAACCCGTTTGCGATTGGCTGTGGCTTTGACGAGAACACCGCGGGCTTTATCGGCCCCGACAACGTCATGGAGATTGTAGGCGAGGGCGCCATCACCATCTTGGACGTCAGCCAGTTGCAGCACAGCGGCATGGCCACGGCCGAGCACAACCAGCCGGTCAACCTGATCGGCGTGCGCTTGCACGTGCTGACCCACGGCGCCCGCTACGATCTCGAGAAGCGCACCGCGGCCCCGCCGCCCGCGGCTGCCACCGACGACT
Organism: Myxococcota bacterium; assembly: GCA_964230235.1. Taxonomy (GTDB): domain Bacteria; phylum Myxococcota_A; class UBA9042; order UBA9042; family UBA9042; genus SXRM01. The sequence continues at coordinate 3,128 of CAXRHS010000131.1, read as the reverse complement.
GATCGGCTGCTCCGCCGCGCCATGGCCGTCGTGCAGCCCACCGCCCAAGGCATTGCCAGCGCTGTCGCCGCCTTGCGCGCGGGTCGACTGGTCGCGCTGCCCACGGAAACGGTCTACGGCCTGGGCGCAGACGCGACCAACGGCGCCGCCGTCGCGCGCATCTTTGCGGTCAAGGGCCGGCCGCGCTTCAACCCGCTCATCGCACACGTGGCCGATGTGGCCGCGGCCGAAAAGCTGGTGGCGTTCGACCCGTTGGCGCGCCAGTTGGCGCTGGCGTTCTGGCCGGGGCCGCTGACGCTGGTGCTGCCGCGGGCTGCCGATTGCGCGGTCAGTCTGCTGGCTGGTGCGGGCTTGCCGACGCTGGCCGTGCGGGTGCCCGATCACCCTGTCGCGCTGGCGCTTTTGCGCGCGTTCGGTGGGCCAGTGGTCGCGCCGTCTGCCAATGTCTCTGGCAGGCTGAGTCCGACGCGCGCCGCGCACGTGGCGGCGCAACTGGCGGACCTCGTCTTGGACGGCGGGCCATGCCGGGTCGGCGTCGAGTCCACCATCGTGCAGGTTGTCGCCGGGCGGTTGCGGTTGTTGCGGCCGGGCGGCATTCCGATCGAGGCGCTGCGGCGCTGGCCTGTGGACGACGAACCGGTTGCCTCGTCAGAAAACCCAAGCGCGCCCGGTCAGTTGGCCAGCCACTACGCGCCCAGCCTGCCGCTGCGGCTCAACGCGCGGCGGCCGCGCCGCGGCGAAGCCCTGCTGGCATTTGGCGATCGTCAGCCGCCGGGAGCGGCGATTACCTTGAACCTGAGTCCCACCGGCGATCTGGTCGAAGCGGCGTCAAACCTTTTCGCGTACTTGCACCAGCTGGATGACCCGCGCCACGCCGGGATCGCGGCGGTGGCCATCCCCTCGCGGGGCCTGGGTGCGGCGATCAACGACCGCCTGCGCCGCGCCGCGCACCGGCCCTGATGGGACGGCGGCGGTGGTGATTTGACGGCGACCGCCCTTTTGGGGGCAAATCGCCGCGCCGGCCGGTTTGCCCTGGCCGCGGGCAACCCATGAGTTTCGTTCACTTGCACGTCCACAGCCAGTACTCGGTCGCAGACTCGACCCTGCGCATCGCCGACCTGGTCAAGCAGACCGCCCAGTGGGGCGTTGGCGCGGTGGCGCTGACCGACCACGACAACCTGTACGGCGCCATCGAATTCACGCTCGAGTGCAAGAAGGCCAAGGTCAAGCCGATCTACGGCTGCTGCATGGCGATCGCCTCGCGGCCGATCGGCGAACACGTGCGCCGTGTCCACCACATCACCCTGCTCGCCGAGACCAACGAAGGCTATCAGAACCTCATCTACCTGATTTCGCGCGCCAATTTGGATGCGCCGGCCGGCGGTCACAGCCGCATCGACTGGCAGACCCTCAAGGCCCACAGCGCGGGCCTCATCGGGCTGTCGGGCGACCTGGCCAGCGAGGTCTGCAACGCCCTTTTGCGCGGCGAGCTCGACGACGCCTACCGGGCGGCCGAGCGCTGTCGCAGCTGGTTTGCACCCGGTTGCTTCTTTATCGAGGTCCAACGCTCCGGCCTGGTCGAGCACGACACCGTGCTGCCGCAGCTGTTGGACCTCGCCCAGCAACTGGAGATCGGCGCGGTCGCCACCAACGACGTGCACTACCTGACGCCCGGCGACGCGCGCGCCCACGAGGTGCTGGTCGCGGTTGGCCTGGGCATGCAGGCGCGGCCCGAGCACGAACCCCTGCCGACCACGCAAATGGACCTGGCCTCGCCGGACCAGATGCGGGCTCGCTTTGCCGGCCATCCGCAGCTGTGCGATGCCACCTTGCAGATCGCCGAGCGCTGCAACGTCAAACTCGATCTCGGCAAGTCGCTTTTGCCGCGCTTTCCGGTTCCGGAGGGTCAGGACGAGCAGACGCTTTTCGCGGCGCTGGCGCGCCAGGGCTTGCAGCAACGCTTCGACGAATTCGCGGTCATCGGCAAGACCGTGGACCAGGACCAGTACCGCGAACGGCTGGAGCGCGAGATCGCCGTCGTCGTCAAGATGGACTTTCCCGGTTACTTCCTCATCGTGCAGGACTTCATCAACTGGGCAAAGCGAAACAACATTCCGGTGGGGCCCGGCCGCGGTTCGGGCGCCGGTTCTTTGGTGGCGTATAGCCTGCGCATCACCGACATCGACCCATTGCCCTACAACCTGCTTTTCGAGCGGTTCCTGAACCCGGAGCGGGTGTCGATGCCCGACTTCGACATCGATTTCTGCGTGGATCGCCGCGGCGAGGTCATCCGCTACGTCGCCGAAACCTATGGCACCGAGCGGGTCGGCCAGATCGCTACCTTTGGCACGCTCAAAGCCAAGGGGGCGGTGCGCGATGTCGGCCGCGTGCTCGGCGTGCCGTTGCCCGATGTCGATCGCATCTGCAAGGCGATGGACGTGGCGCTGCAGGGTCAGGAGGAAGACCACAAGGGCGTGGCCGACGCGATCGCGGCCGACCCGCGGCTGCAGCAAGAGATGGACAACTCGCCGCTGGTCGACCGCATGCTGCGCACCGCCCAGTCGGTCGAGGGCGCGGTCCGCAATGTCGGCATCCACGCGGCGGGCGTCGTCATCGGCCGCGGTCCGCTGTGGACGCATGTGCCGGTCGGCAAGGGAGCGGGCGGCGAAAACGTCACCCAATTCGACAAGAACGACGTCGAGAAGGCGGGCCTGGTCAAGTTCGACTTCCTGGGTCTGAAGAACCTGACCATGATCCAGCACTGCACCAAGCTGATTCGCCAGGGTCAACCGGCCGGCGAGCGACCCTTTGACCTGGGTCAAGTGCCGTTGGATGACAAGAAGGCCTATGAAATTGTCGGCCGCGGCGACACCGCCGGGATTTTCCAGTGTGAATCCAGCGGATTTACTGCGATGATGGTGGCGCTCAAGCCGTCGGTGTTCGAGGACCTCATCGCCGCCGGTGCTTTGTACCGACCCGGGCCGCTGGGGCTGGGCATGCACACGCGCTACATCGAGCGCAAGCACGGCCGCGAGGCGGTCAAATTTGACCATCCCAAGCTAAGCGAAGTGCTCGCTGAGACCTACGGCGTCATCGTCTACCAGGACCAGGTCATGCAGGTCAGCCAG
>CAXRHS010000130.1:0-2443 GCA_964230235.1 Myxococcota bacterium | reverse complement strand
GTGGCGGCGATCGTGTCGGCGCTGGTCGCGCAGGTGGCACTGCCAAACGGCGTTGCGTTGCTGCCGTAAACCTGGACCGGACCCAGGACGGGCGACGAGCTGCCACCGGTGACGCCAATGCCCAACTGGCCAGAGCTGTTGAGGCCCCAGCACAAGACCACGCCATCCTCGGTCACGGCGCACGAGTGTGCGCCACCGGCGGCAAGCGACACCAGCCGGACCGCCACCTTGACGGGCACGGGCACCGCCGAATTCGCCTGATTGCCGGTGCCGAGCTGGCCTTGGCTGTTGCCGCCCCAGCATGCCGCCGACCCGTCGGCCTTCAGGGCGCACAAGTGGTCGCTACCGCCGTTCAGCGCGACCGCCTTGGTGAGGTTCGTCACCGACACCGGCACGTTGCTGTTGACCATGCTGCCGTTACCAAGCGCTCCCGTGGTGCCGTCGCCCCAGCAGCGGGCCTGACCGCCCGGCAACAGCGCGCAGTTGCTATGCGAGTTGGCGGCGAGGCCGAGCCCCTGGTTGACGACCTCGACCAGGAACGGCGCCTTGGCGCCACTCATCACCTTGTTGCCCAGCTGGCCGGCTACGTTGTCGCCCCAGCAGTAGACGTAGCCATCGCCGCGTAGCGCACAAGTGTGGGAGATACCAGCAGAAATCGACTTCACCTGCGACAAGCCACCCACAGCTACGGGGCCAGTGCTCGCCGTCGTCGAGCCATCGCCGAGCTGACCCAGGGCGTTGTAGCCCCAGCAACGCACGGTGCCATCTTCAAGGAGCGCACAGCTGTGTGCGGCGCCAAGCGCCATCGACTTGACCGGGCCGAGGTTCTTGACCTGAACCGGTAGCGCGGCGTTGACCTTGGTGCCGTCGCCAAGTTGGCTGGTCGCGTTGCTGCCCCAGCACCACACGTTGCCGTCTTTGACCACTGCGCACACGTGGTTGAGGCCGCTGTGCAGCGAACTGACCCCTTTGAGGCCGGCGACGGGCGCGGGCAGGGGCCGCGCAGTGGTGGTGCCATCGCCAAGCTGGCCGCTGCTATTGCCACCCCAACACGCCACTGTCTGGTCGTGGCGCAGCACGCAGGTGTGGGTCGTGCCCGCAACGACGCTTCTGGCCCAGCCATGGCTGATCGGCGCTTGGGTGCAGCTGCCCTTGGCGCACACCTTGTCGGCAGCCGCGCCACCGCAGACCTTGCCGCCCGGTGCCACCGTGAACACGCACCTGCCATTGGCCGGAACGCAGTGGTCGGTCGTACACTGGTTGCCGCAAAACGCGCCCGCAGCGCCGCGGTCCAGGCAGCTTGCGCCTTGCAGCCCGATGGCCGCGCAATCTTTGCTGGCCGTGCAAGGGTCGCAGAGGTAGCCGATCTTCGGCGCGCAGATGGAGATCGTGGCATTGGCCGCGTTCTTGACCGCCGCACACGCTTAGCCGCCAGGACACGAAGTGGTGCAGGTGCGGGCACAGCGCCGCCCGATGGGGGTGTCGATGCACAGCGTGGATGTGCAGTCGTTGTCTTGCACGCACGCGCAGTCAGGCCCACCAGGGCACGACTCGCTCGCCAGATCGCCGGCGCCGTCTAGCCCGGCTGTCTCTGCCGAATCCGCGGCGTCGACCGCTGAGGAACCGTCGGTCTGACCGGCGACCTCTGCGCTGTCAGCGTCGCCCTGCGCCTGCACATCGAACTGCTGGGCAACATCGACGGCGTCGGCCGTGGCGCGGTCCCGGCTGGCGGGTGCGGGATCGCTACAGGCGATCACGCTGGCCAACGTGACCAGGGACAGAGCAATCTTGTGACGGATGCGGAATCAACGCGGGCACTGGGGGGCGAGACACAGCGAAGCTCCAAGTCGAAGGCGGATCGGTAGGGGTTGACCGTTGGGCCTGCGAGCATAGTCGGGTTGGCCATGCCGCCAACGGTGACTCCAAAATCCAAAGTGATTGCAAGCGGCTAATGGTCATTTCGGCGTCGGTCCTCGGGCCACCGCGCGCACCGTGCAGCCGCGTGCGTGCCGTGCTGCAGCAGACGCCTCGGGGGCAGCGCGCAAGCGAATCTGCGCCGTGTGCCTTGCGCACCCGGCCTCGCAGTCAGACTTGAACAGTCCGCCAGCGGCGCCATCGGGTCAACGCTGGCATGGGCTTCGCGAGTCGCCCGTTGCAGGTGGCGGGCAACGGCTGGCTGGTGTCGCTGGTGCGCTGTTCGCTGGTGCCGACGTTATCCTTGCTGCAGGCGGTGGCGTCGTCGCAGCCAGGATTGCCTTCGACCGGTTCTTGGCTGCGGCCGCACTGGGGGTCGCAGTTGTGCTTTGGGCCTGTAAAAGAACAAGTCAATCGACACGTGCGCGGAGCGGAGCGGCGAGTCGACTTGCAAAGTCGCGAGCTTGCGACCCACCAAGCAAGCAGTGGGCCAACGTAGAAAATCGAGTAGATTTTTTACGGGCCCTTT
>CAXRHS010000129.1:0-11656 GCA_964230235.1 Myxococcota bacterium | reverse complement strand
ACTGGTCACGGGGTTGGATCTTGTCGCGCTACAGCTGGCAATCGCGCAGCGCAAAAGTCTGCAGATGGATCAGGCAGACGTTCACTTTCAAGGTCACGCCATCGAGGTCCGCATTTGTGCCGAAGACCCGGTGCTGGGCTTTGCGCCGCAGTCCGGCCCGGTCAGCCACTGGCAGCCGCCCACCGGAGCTGGGATCCGCGTCGACCACGGCCTGCACCCGATCGATCGCGTGCCCGTGCACTACGACGCCATGGTTGCCAAGGTCATGGCGCATGGATCGGACCGGGCCGCTGCCATTGGCCGCCTCGACCGCGCGCTGTGCGCACTGCAACTGCACGGTGTCGCCAACAACCGGGCCTACCTGCTGCAAGTGTTGCGAACCCGCGCCTTTGCAGCTGGCCGCACGACTACGCGCTTTGTGGCGGATCACCCACCCGCGCTTTTGGACCCTGAGCCGTTGGACCTCGCCGCGCTGGCGGTCTGGCGGCATGGCCGGGCGCTGGCGCGGCGGTTTCGCAACAACGCCTGGCGGCCGGACGTGACCGTGTTTGAACTGGCAGACGGCGGACGCTGGCAGGTGGCGCTGACCGCGGCTGGTCAGGTGTTTCATTTCGGGGTGGAACCGCTTGCGGATCCCCTGTTGACGCGCCCGCCGGCCACGCCCCATCGACTGGCGGTCGTGGCGGTCAGCGGACAACCCGAGGCCGGTCGCGACTGCGCAGTCGGCAGTCTGACCGCGGACATCGGCGCCGTGCGCCACCACTGGTCGGTTTTTCGCGCCGGCGAGACGCTGTACGCCCAGCACGGTTCCGGTCGCCAATTGTCGGTGACCGAACGGTCGCTTTTGCCCGAGCCGGCGCGCGCCGTCGCTACCGCCGGTGGCGTTGTGGCGATTGGCGCAGCGGTGGTGACGCAAGTCTACGTCGCGCCGGGCGACGCCGTGTCGGCTGATCAGCCGCTGCTGGCACTGGAAGCCATGAAGATGTTGACTGTTCTCAAGTCTCCGCGCGACGGCGTGGTCGCGGCCGTCTACGCTGCCGTGGGCGACGCGGTGGCAGCAGGGGCAGTTCTGGTCGAGTTGCAGCCCCAGGCTTGAGGCCGCGCGAGCGAGGATGTGATGGCCCGAAAAGTGGTTTTGACCTGCGCACTGACCGGTGTGCTGACTGATCCCGAGATCCACCAGGTGCCGGTGACGCCCGAGCAGATGGCGGACCATGCCGAACAGGCCTGGAATGCTGGCGCTACCATCGTGCACTTGCACTTTCGCGATCAGTCGCCTGGCCTGGGTCGCTACCCGTCCTGGGAGCCCGAAGTTGCGCTCGCGGTCAGCGAGGCCATCCGTGCGCGCTGCCCGCGGCTGCTGCAGAACTTCTCCACCGGCGTTTTTGGCGACGACCTTTCGGGTCCGCTGTCGTGCCTGCGCGCCGGCCGTCCGGAACTTGCGGCGCTCAACGCGGGAACCTTGAACTACCTCAAGCTGCGCAGCGGCGGGCAGTGGGCCTGGCCGCCGATGATGTTCGACAACCCGGTGGACAAGATCGAGCGGTTCTTGGAAGTGATGAACGAGCTCAATATCATTCCCGAGTGCGAATGTTTTGATACGGGCATCGTGCGCAGCGTCGCCATGTTCCACCAGCGCGGGATGCTGCACGATCCGGTGCACTTGTCGTTGGTGATGGGGGTGGCGAGCGGCATGCCCGCCGACCCGCGCTGGCTGCCACTGCTGGCCGACGAGATGCCGCCCGGCGCCCTGTGGCAGGTCATCGCGATTGGCCGGCAGGAGGTGTGGGCGCTGCACCGTCGGGCGGTCGAGCTCGGCGGTCACGTTCGCACTGGCCTGGAAGACACCTTCTACTTGCCCGATGGCAGCAAGACCGGCAGCAACGGCGCGTTGGTCGAGGCGCTGGCCGACGTGGTGCGCGCAGCGGGCGAAGAAGTGGCCGGCATCGACGACACCCGCGCCATCCTTGGCCTGGCGTGACGGGTTGGCCACCGGCCTGGCTGCTGGCAGCCTGTGCGCTGTGTCAGTGTCGCGGTCCGGCCGCTGAGCCGCCTGCTGCACCGCCCCTGTCGGCCCACTTTGCCGCGCTGCCCGAGGTGGTGTCGCCAACAACACCGCTGCCAGCACAGGGCACCGACGTGGTCGGCACCCCGGTAAGCGCCTCCCCCTCAGCCGAAATGGCTGTCGCCGCAGCCGCCGCCGCGACGGCGACCGCTGACCTGCTGGTGTGGGCGCGCACCGCCAAAGGTGCGCGCACCTGGTGGCTGCAAGGGCAGGGCGCCGACTGGACCCTGCTGGCGGAGCGCAACGGTATCTGGTCCGCGGGCCGCGACGACGTCTATGGCCTGCGCGAAACGGTGCGACGCGTGCGCGTCTGCGATCCTGCCGTGTGCGCCGACCCCGAGGGCGCATGCGTGCCGATTCTGATCAAGGCTGGGCCTTTTGCAGGACGGATCTACGACGCCGCCTGGATCGGTCTGCTTGGCGAGCGAACCACGCCAGTTGGGCCACGGCTTGCCGACAACGTCGCGGTTGCGCTGGGCTCGCCCGGGCTCCAGCATCGCGTGCTGCCGGTCGCGCAGTTCGACGACCTGCTGCTGGTCGAGGTCGTCACCGAGACCTGGTCCTGCGGCGCCATGAACGGGCGGACCACCCACGAACCGCGGCGGCTGTGGGTGCCGGACGGCCAGCTTGCGCCACTGGTGCCAGGCACCGGTGAGGCGGCGGTGCTGGCGACCGACGGCGCCCAGGCCCAAAGTGCCCTGCGCGCGCAGTTTCCCGCGGCCGATGGCCAGTTGCGATGGCAGATCGTACACTTGCGGACCGATGTGGCGTTTGCGTGGCGCGTCGAGCATCTGTTTTCCCGCGATGAGCGCAACGACGCAGGGTTCAGTCTGGACCGGAGGGTCAGCGTGCTGGCGACCACTCAATTCGACGATATCGCCGACCGCCTGGCGGCCGCTCCTGATCTGCGGCTGCTGCTGCCCGCCCTGGTTGCGGGTCTCGCCGACGGCAAGCGCGGCAGCGACGAAGCAGCAGAGCCACCTTGGTTCGGGTACTCGCGCGTCACCCTGCGCGGAGCACGCCTGCAAGCCGCACGCGAGCGCTTTCAGTGCGCCAAGGCGGCACCATGACTGCGCGCGCATGGGCTATCGCGGCTGCCATTGCCGCCGCATGCAGCATGGGGGGGACTGTTCAGGCTCTAGAAATTCAAGGTGAATTCGGTCTCAATGCGGCAAAAAGCGCCTGGGAAGGCGACTACGGCGCAGGCGGCCAGTTGCGGATGGGCATTCGGCTGTGGCGGGTGCTGACCGTGGATTTCGCCGGCTGGACGCAGTACGCGCAGGTGGATCAGCGCAGCAACACTGGCCTGACCTTCGGCCTTGGCGCGACGCTGCCTTTGCAGAGCATCCGGCCAACCCTGCGCCTGTACGCTGTCCACCAGCACGAAGAAGGCCTGGTCAGCGTCAAGGAGCATCCCTGGGGCACGTTGTTCGGCATCGGCGCCGGCATTCGCCACCGCGCGGGCGGCGGCGTGTCGCTGGGGGCCGAGCTGCCGTTTGCCCGCACCCGCTATGGCGAACTCTTCGTGTTCGGCAACGGCAACGCGACGTTTTTTCCAGACACCAGTCTCGGGCCGCTGGTGTATGCTGGCGTTGCGGTTGGGGTCGGCGTCAACTACCTGATCGTTTTGGGTGATCAGCCGAAGTAGCGACCGCCGCGTCCTGTCGTCTTGCCGGACTACCAGCGTCACGGCTGCAACCGGCGGCGGCCCTGCGCGCCCACAAGAGAACAGGTCAAACGACACAAGCGCGGAGCGGAGCGGCGAGTCGACTTGTAAAGTCGCGAGCTTGCGACCCACCCAGCGAGCGATGTGCCAACGGAGAAAGTCGAGCAGTTTTTCTACGGGCCCTACGCGCCCCGCACCACCGCATCGATCCGATCCAGGCCCATCCGCACCGCTGCCAATTCCGGTCCGAACGACAGCCGCACGAACTGCCGCATCCGGCTTGGAATGTGGCTGCGCCGCTTGCCCGGGTTGACGTCGAAAAACTCGCCCGGTACGACGATCACGTTTTTTTCGAGCGCAGCGCGGAAGAACGCATGCCCGTCCGCCAATTCCGCCGGCAAGTGCTCCAGAGACGCGAAACAGTAGAACGCACCCATCGGCGGCGGATCGACGTGCATGCCCATGGCGCGCAGCCGCTCCATCATCAACTGGCGCTTGCCGCCAAAGGTGGCTTGAATCGCGCGCGCCTCGGCATCGGCGCGCTCACGCGCAAGCAGCGGCACTGCGGCGACTTGCAACGGATGCGATGGACCGCCATCCAAGAACGAGCCAGCCGAGATGGCGCGGTCGATGACCTGCTTGGGGCCCAGCGTCCACGCCAGCCGCCAACCTGGGTAGCGCCAGTTCTTGGTCAAGCCGTCCACAACCAGGACCGGGTCGCGTTCGACATCCTCGACATACCGTGCCGCGGACAGCGACGGGCCGTCGCTCTGGGCCGCCGCGTCATACAGGTAGTGCGCATAGAACTCGTCGAAAATCAGCGCGCAGTCCAGCTGTCGCGCGATGTCGACCCACGCCCGCAAGCCGCCACCGCGCACGGCGTGGCCGGTCGGATTGCACGGATTCGACAAAAGAATCGCCGACAGTCCCTTGCCCACGATCTCTGCGCGCAGTCGCGCCGGCGACAACGCAAAGCCCTCGGCGCGATCGAGCACGATCGGGATCGGCACGAACGCCCGAAAAATGGTCAGCAGCTCCTCGTAGGCTGTGTAGTCTGGCAAGACGTGGCCCAGGTGGATGTGGCCAAGGCTGGACGCCACTCGGGTCAGCGCTGTTCGACCGCCGGCCGAAATCGCCACGTTGTCTGCGCTGTACTGGCTCGGCATGCCGCGCCGAAAGCGGGCGTTGTACAGCTGCGCCACCGCGTCGCGCAGCGCCATCAGGCCACCGACCGGGGCGTATTCGTGGGCCTCGTCGCCGATGTCGATGTGGGTGATGCGCTGTTCGGCGCCCGGCAGCGGGCCGGTCTCGGGCGCACCTTGACCCAGGTTGGCCCAATCAGGATGTCCGTAGCGAAAGCCGCGCGCCGCCGCCTCCGCCATCACATAGATGACGCCTGTGCGCGGCACCGGCCGGAAGATGTCGTGGTCGGCGCCGTTGCCGCCTGGATCCCCGGGCATGGAGGTCAACCGGCAAAGCGCGGCACGGCCGCCCAGCCCGCGGTGTCTTGAAACAGCCGCTTGCAGGTGATCGTTCTGGTCTCGTCGAGGGTGAAGCTGTGGTATTTGTGGGCCGGCACGATGATCAGGTCCCCCGGCGAACCGTGCACCCGCATCCAGCGGTCCTCGCGGTTGCGCAGGTCGAAAATGCCAGACCCCTCGACCACAAAGCGGATTTCTTCGTCGGTATGCAAGTGTTCCGCGAAGAACTTGGTCAGCAGCGCTTCGAGGTCGGGGGTATTCGGACCCAGGTGGACCTGGTCCATGCTGACGTAGCCGCGGTCGTCGCGCAGTTTTTGCAGCGGATCGCGATAGGCGTCTTCGTCGGTCGGCAAGTTCCAATACAGGATGCCCTCGGCGGCCAGATCGGCTTCCGACAGGGTCTGGGTGGGCTGGTCGAGCAGATAGGCGTTCATGGTGTCGGTGGTCCTTGGCAGGGTCAGTTGGCCCGGGCGGCGCGCTCGCGGGCGACATCGTCGGGCTGGGCGCGGTCGTGTGTCAAATGGCTGATGCCGGTGCGTTGCATGGCGACCACGCAGCGGCACAGCCATTCAATGCACTCGGCCTGGGTCTTGGCGTGCGCGACGTCGGTGCCCCAAACGTAGACGCCGTGGTTGCGCACCAGCACGGCGTTGGCTTTGGGCCACTGCAACACGGCTTGCTCCATCCGATCGGCCAACTCGTGCTCCAGCGCGGTGTTGTCCACCACCGGGATTTCGTGGGTGTCGAAGTAACCGACCCCTTGCAGGCCCTTGAGCATCTCGAGGCGCGTCAGCCGCAGCGGCTCGCCGGGTGGCACCGTCATGGTCGCCAGCACCACATCCAAGGCGTGCGAATGCAACACTGCGCCGGCATTGCGGTGGCGGTAGGCGGCCATGAAGAGCGGTGCGCACGCCGTCAGCCGCTGGCCATTGGTCGGGGCGTGGGTCACGCAGCCAGCGGCGTCGAGCTCAAAGATGTCGGAAGGAACCAGGTTGTCCTTTTCCACGCCCGAGGGTGCCATCAAGATGGTGTCGCCGACCCGCAGCGAGACCCCGCCGCCGGTGCCGCTGGCCCACCCCAACTGCCAGAAGGTTCGACACAATTGACAGATTTTCTCGCGCTCGGCCGCAAAACGCATGGTAGCCCGCCCATTGCCCCAGGGGGCGCGGATTGAACCGCGGGCGACAACGATTGGTCAAGGCCAGCAAGCGCCGCCATCGCCGCCAATTCGCCGGAGCTGCCAACGATCGCCCCGCCCGTGCCACAATGCCACCAGCACCCGTTTTCGCAACTGCGCAGCCGCGCTACACTGCGCTGCCACTTGCGCGCCAGGAGTCCCCGCCATGGCCTCAGAGCAACGCCAGTGCCCGCGCTGCAAGACCTGGAATGCCCGCGCGCGCACCAACTGCAGCCAGTGCGGCGCGGTGATGTTGGGCGTCGCCGCCTTGGACATCGAAGCGCTGGCGCGCGGCGAAGGCGAGCCGCTTGGCGTCGCCAACTCTGCGCCCGAAGACAACCCGGAACTGCGCCAGGTCATGGACGCCATCGCCAGGCAGCGCGCGGAGCGGCCAGCGACCGACGCGGTGCGCGCCGGCAGCGGCTGCGCCGGTTGCCTGGGCAAGCTGATCCTGCTCGTCGCGATCGTTGTCGGCGGCGCAACGATTGTTGCCATGGACGCCCCTGACAGCGAACTGGGCGTGCAGGCGCGCAAGCTCTGGCACGAGCTGGAAAAGGAATTCAAGCGCGGCAAACGCCGCAAGGTGACGGCGCCGCCCTACGTTCCTCCTCCTCCGCCGACCCCGCGGCCCGCCGCCGTGCCGCCGGACCCTTGGAAACTGCCGGTCCAGCCTGCGCCGCCCGCGCCAAGCGCAGCGAGCGCACCGCTGCTGGCACCCACCGATACGGATGAGCCACCGCTGACTGAGCGCGGCAAAGCCATCGCCAAGGCGCTCGACCGGCGAGCGCCATTGTTTCTGCGCTGCGTGCAAACCGAGCCCAAGCCCGGCGAGGCGCGCAAAGTGACCACACAGGTTGCGCTTCGGGTCCACGCCGACAAGGGCGGCGTGCTCGAATTGCAGTCCGTCGTGGAACCCGAAGACCCGCCCGCCGGCGTCATGCGCTGTCTGCGCTTTGCCGCGCGCGGTCTGGCGATACCCAATGGCGATCCGGTCACGTTTGTGTACCGCTGGCCCAATGCCAGGCCATGACGGCGCCCCGGACCTCCCAACGGCCCACGACACCGCGCCGCCTTGCGGCTACACTATCCGCCAACGCCGCGCCGTCCGCTTCGCGCCGCCCCAGGTCAACCATGCGCCGCCAAGTCGCCGCCTTTCTGGTTCCCGTCGCCTCGGTTGTTGCCGTTTCAGCTGCCGCTGCCCCGCGCTGGGTGCGCCTGGCCGTGCCCGCCGACAAGGCCGAGTCCAGCGAAGTCATCAGCTGGAACACCGACGCCACGCCCGACGCCAACACCGTCGAGTACGGTATCGCGCAGAACGCACTGAACCAGAGCGCCAACGGCAAGTCGTTTGCCGCCAAGGGCAAGCTCGGCATCGTGCACGAAGTCACGCTCACCGGCTTACAGCCTGACACCAAGTACTTCTACCGGGTCGGCGGCGCTGGCGACTGGAGCCCGGTTCGCAGCTTTCGGACGGCGCCCAAGGCCGGGTGCGGACCGGTCAAGTTCATCGCCAGCGGCGATCACCGCAGCGACGACACCGCCGGGCCCAATCCGAAATGGGCCAGCATCTTGGGCGAGATGCACGCTTCTGGCGCCCAGTTCATCATCGAAACCGGCGATCTGGTCAAGGACGGCGACGACATCAACCAGTGGCACAACCACATGGAGATGGCGCAGGCCAAAAGCGGCGAGATCGCGCTGATGCCGTCGTTTGGCAACCACGACACCGACAACGTCAAAGGCGCCACGGCCGCCTACAACCAGATCTGGAGCCTGCCCCACAACGACGCCGCCAACAACGAGGACTTCTACTGTTTCCCTTACGGTCACGCGGTGTTCTGCGCGCTGTCGACCGCGACTCACAACGATGCGGCCGGCCTTGCCATGCAGGCCAAGTGGCTGGACAAAGAGCTGGCCAAGCATGCCGACAAGACTTGGAAATTCGTGTACTTCCATCACCCGGTCCACACGAGCTACATCGACCTCAAGTTTATCGACCTCAACCATCCGCCGAACGAGGTCAAGCAAAACGAGCACTTCGTGCCTGTGTTCGACAAGCACCACGTCGACGTGGTGTTCGCGGGCCACAATCACTTCTACGAGCGGTTTGCACCGATGAAGGCGGGTGCCCCGGTGTCGTCGACCAAAGACGGCACCGTCTACATCACCACTGGCGGCGCAGGCGCGTTCACCTACGACGAAATCGATGTCCTCGGCTTCAAGATCGAGCCCATGAAGGTCATCTGCGCCGACGGCTTGCTGGGGATGTCCGGCAAGGCCAAGGGCAGCCAGGTCTGCAGCGGCAAGCACCACTTCATGGAAATCGACTTGAACGGCGGCGAATTCAAGGCCGTGGTGCGCGCGACCGCCGCCCAGAACTTTGGCACCGCCGACAAGAACAAGGGCGTCATCGAGACCATCACCATCAACAAAGCGTTCACGGCGCCGCAGGGCTGTAGCACGCCGGTCGGACCGGGCGAGGACGCCAACGCGGGCGGCGACGTCGATGCGGGATCCACCAGTGACGCCAGTGGGGCGGACGCCGGGTCCAGCGCCGACGTCGCGACCTCGGACCTGCAAATGGCCGACACCAGCGCAACCCCCGACGTCGCCACTGCGCAAGACACTGCGGCCCCGGCCGACAGCGCAACCGCGCCGGACACGGCGGTCGCGGTCGACACGGCGACGGCTCCCGACGTTGCGGCGGCACCCGACAGCGACAGCGGCGACGACGCGGATGGCGCGGACGCGGAGGTGGACACCGGCACCGCAGCGCAGCCCGACACCAAGACTGGCGGTACCGTCAACGATCTCGGCGGCGGCAGTTTGGGGCCGCTCGACGCGGGCGGCGGCACCAGCACCGCCACCGCCAGCAGCAAGCCGGCTGGGTCCGACAACGGCTGCAGCTCGGCGCGCAACGACGCCAAGCTGGCCGGGTGGGCTTCTGTCGTGTTCGCCGCTTGGTTGATCCGGCGGCGCAAAGCGCCCGTGTAGAAACAAGCCGATCCATACGAGCGCGGAGCGGACTGGCGAGTCGACTTGCAAAGTCGCGAGCTTGCGACCCACTGGGCAAGCAATGGGCCCAAGTAGGAAATCGAGTCGATTTTCTACGGGCCCAAAGCTGCGCGCCTACTCCGTCACAATCACCGTCTTGGGCCCCGGCGTTCCGCTTGGGGTGGGCCGGTCCGCGAAGATGTCCGTCACCTTGACCTTCTTTTTGGCCGGGTCTTTGGTGATGTCCAAGGCCCGCTCGGTCAACGGAAACTCCTCGGTGCAGCCCCACTGACCCTCGTTCTCGGGTTTGCCAGAGGTGTACTTGTACTTGAGATTGCTGCCCTTGGGGAACGGCAGCACCAGAGTCCACAGCCCGTCGCCGGCCTTGTCGTCGCCCTCTTTGCCGTCGTCTCGCAGCGCGACCTTGTTCGGCACCCACTTGGCCTTCATGCCCAGCTTGGGGTCATTGCCGGCGATGTAGACGATGCCCTTGCCATCTGGCGCCGGCAGGTTGCACAAGTCGCCGTACAGGTTGAGCGGCGGGTTGCCGGCCTTGGGGCCGCGGGCGTCGCACACGAACGTCACAAACACCGCGGCGGTCGGGTCCTCGACCAGCAACTTGCTGTCCAGCGACGGCGCGGTATCCACCGTCTTGCCCGCCTGGGAGAAGATCATCTGGATTTCCAGCGGGTCGCCGTCGGCTATGCCAAGGTCTTCGTAGGGGATGAAGATCTCCAGCAGCTTTCCGCCCTTGGTCGGACCGGCCACCACGCCGCCAAAGGGGCTCGCGGTCAAGGCCGGCCACGTCGCCGCGGTCGCCGTCCACTTGCGCCATTCGCTGGTGGCTTTGCCGCCGCCGAGCGCCACCCACAGCTCGCGCGCTGCGCCTTTACCCTTGAAGTTCAAGGCGCCGCCGTTGCGGTCCTTGAGCGTCGCCGGGTCTTCTTGGACCTGGCCGGTGGCGGCGTTGAGGATCTTCTTGTGTGACAAGTACAGGCCAAGCGCCGCGTTGTTGGCCGCGCTGAGGTCGAAGTTGTGTTGCACCGCCAGGTAGAACCCGGCTTTGCTGCCGAACTTTCCAAAACCGTAGTAGATTGTCGCCATCCAGTCGTCCGGATTGGCGAGCGCGCCCGCGGTGTCGCTGTCGAAAAAGAACCCGCCCTTGGCGGCCCACTCGCTCTCGTTCGGCACGAAGGCGCCATCCAGCACGGGCGGCGGGTCCAGCGGGCCAAGTGGTGCCTGCGGATTGGCCTGGATGATCGGCTTGAACACCGGCATCGCCATCTCGGGCTTGCCTTGCAGCTTGAGCGCCGCGTTCATGTGGCTGTACACCACCGCAAGGTGCAGGCGAAAGTTGGCGTCGAATGGGCTGTCGTCGTTGCTGGGCGAGGTCATGTCGCTGCCATACCACCAAAACCAGTCCGATCCTTCGGCCGCGTAGATCTCGTCAAAGGCGTACCAGATCTCGCCATCCAGGCTTTTCTTGTTGGCAGGCGGCGGCTTGAGCGGATCTGGCTGCGGCAGGCCCGACTTGGCCAGATCGCCGCGCGTCTGCAGCAGGTATTGCCAGGCCTGGTTTTCTTCCGACTCGCCAATCCAGATGCCAAAAGTGCCGCCAATCCAAGACCCCGGAAACAGCGGCTCCAATTGCGGCATCCCTTCGAGCGGGTGCGCCGGCACGTTTCGCTTCGGGTTGCCCAGGATGTACTCGCTGCCGGTCACGCTGATGATCTCACCCGCTTGCTGCAGTTGCTCCAACCGCTGGTAGAGCTGATGAAAAAAGCCTTTGCCATCGTGCTCTTTGGCAAAAGTCTCCCAGGCATTTTCGCCGTCCAGGATGAGCGTAATCACGCGGTCCGGCGCGCCGAACTTGGGTGCCTGCGCGCCGACATTGGTGACCAGGTCGTCGGTGGCTTCCTTGCCGGTCAAGCCCTGGTATTTGAAGCCAATGTCGTTGCTCATGTTGGTGTTGCGAAAGAACGTGCCGAGCCGCCCCGTGCCGTCGCCGGTCTCGCCGGGCTTCTTGGTGTCGGTGTCGACCACAAAGGGACCCACGGGCGCGCCGCCGGAATAAAGACCTGACTTTTCCATGACCTGCTGGTCAGTCGCCACCCAAAGCACCCCGGCATTGACGAAGTGCTGGACCACTTCTTCGGCAACCGAACCCTCACCCGGCCACATGCCGCGCGGCTTGAAGCCAAACCCGCCCTCCATGTACTGCACCGCGCGCTTGACCTGCGCCGCTGCATCGGTCGGAAAGCTGTAGGCCGGCA